>NZ_JBHVFF010000030.1:0-44418 GCF_042801895.1 Streptomyces sp. NPDC057543
GGCCGGTGACGGCATCGACGCGCGTCCGTTCAGCCGCGTGCCTTCTCGCCCCGCACCCCGTTGTGCAGCAGTTCGGGGGAGCCGGGGCGCCCGTCGAGGATGCGGTTGGTACGGGTGGCGACCCGCCAGCCGGTCCCGGTGCGCCGCAGATGCCAGTGGTTGGCCGTGGCCCGGCGGACGACGTACCGGCCCTCCTCGTGCACGACCATCAGCGAGTGGCACACCGCGACCGCCTCGTCGCCGTCGACCGTGATGTGCGGGGGGCCCACCACGTGCGCGCAACCTCCTCGGATCCAGCCCCGGTGGGCATCGGAGCGCACCATCGCCCGGATCTGCTCCTGACCGGCGAGGTAGACCTCGTCGATGTCGTACACGCCGTCCGGCTCCCAGAGCGCGGCGACCTCGTCCGCCGCCCCGCTGTCGACGAGCGGCCCGTACGACGCCATCAGGCGGGCGATCGCCCGCTCGTCCTCCAACTGCCGAAGCCGTGCCTCGAGCGCGGCGATCCGGTCATCCGTCATGGTTTCTCCTTGTCGCAACGGGGGCGGAGATCCGCGCAGTTCAGGTGAGATCGGCAGCGATCGCGGCCAACGCCTCGACCTGCTCGACGTAGTGGGCCGCCGACCCGGCGGCGAGGGAGACGCTCGCCAGCGTGGCGCCGGCCTCGGCGACCTTCCGCAGCGCCACCGCCGTATGCTCCCCGGCCCCGGCCGGATCGAGGGGACGGCCCGCGCTGAGGACGACCTCGAAGCCCTCGGGCAGGTCGGCCGCGTCGACCATCTCCCGCAGCTTCTCCAGCGGGAGCCCGAAGGGGACCCAACCGTCGCCGTACGTCGTGGCGCGGCGCAGCGAGCGCGGCGTGCGGCCACCGATCCACAGCGGTACCCGCTCCTGCACGGCATGCGGCTCCACCATGAAGCCCTCGAAGTCGAAGTGCGCGCCGTGGTAGGCCGGTTGGCGCTGCGACAGGCCGGCGCGCAGCGCCGCGACGGCATCGTCGGCGATCGCGCCACGGCCCTCGAAGGCCGCGCCGAGAAGGGCGAACTCCTCCTCCAGGCTGCCGACACCGAGCCCCAGGACGAGGCGGCCGCCCGAGATCCGGTCGAGGGTGCCGTAGCGCTTCGCGATGGCCAGCGGATGGTGGTAGCCGAGCACCAGGACCTGAGTGGCGAACCGGATGCGACGGGTGCGGGCGGCGAGGTAGCCGAAGGTGGCGAGCGGGTCCCAGTAGATCCCCCCGCGCTGCTCGGCGATGCCGGTGGGGACGGCCACGTGCTCGGAACAGGTCAGGTGGTGAAAGCCGAAGCGGTCCGCGGCCTCGGCGATCGCCCCGAGCTCCTCGATGCCGGCGGTGCGCTCCCAGGGGGAGTGGGCGCCGGGGACGGCGGTGACGACGGGACTGGTGATTCCGAGTCGCATGGGCACCTCTTTCGTACGGTACGGAGCTCACATCCAAACCGGTGAGGCGGGCACCGGGCGGGCCTCGTCCCGGTGGGCGGGAGACGTTCGCCGCATCCCGCTGTTCCGCTTTTCCGCCGTCCTGCCGTCCTGCCGTCTCGCTGTTCCGCCGTCCCGCTGTCCTGCCGTCTCGCTGTTCCGCTGTCCCGCTGCCCCGCCGTCCTGTCGTCCCGCTGTCCCGTCGTGCCGCCATGCCGTCGGCTTCCCGGTCACTGGGAACGGCCGCCCCCGGCTCCCGCACGCTCCCCGTAGCGTCGGGTGCGGACCCGAGTCCCGGACGAACGGTCCGGGATGCCCAGCCGGGCCGGCCCGCGCCGGGCTCCGGTCGGGCGGCGGTCCGCACGCCCGACCCTTCGACATGAGGAGATGCCATGACCCGCTGCGTCGTCGTGACCGGAGCCGGCTCCGGGATCGGAGCGGCCCTCGCCGCACTGCTACGGGCGCGGGGCGAGCGTGTGATCGGGGTCGACCTGCGGGGCTCGGAGATCGAGGCCGACCTGGCCACACCGGAAGGCCGTGCCGCAGCGGCCGTGGCCGCGGCGGGGACGGCCGGCGGAGTCGTGGACGCCGTGGTCACCTGCGCCGGCACCTCGGTGCCCGGCGAGGCCATGGTGACCGTGAACTACTTCGGCAGCACCGGGTTCGTGACGGCCCTGCAGCCCGCGCTCGCCGCATCGCCGGCCCCGCGCGTGGTGCTGATCGGGTCCATCTCCGGCACTCAGCCGTCCGACCCGGCCGTCGTGGCGGCCTGCCTCGCCGACGACGAGGAGACCGCCCTGATCCATGCCCGGGCGGCGATCGCGGACGGGCGGGAGTGGCAGCTCTACCCCTCGTCGAAGTCGGCGCTGGCCCAGTGGGCCCGGCGGACCGCCGTCGCCGAGGGGTGGGCCGGTGCCGGCATCCCGGTGAATGTGGTGGCCCCCGGCGTGGTGCTCACCCCGATGAGTGCGGGACTCTTCGACGATCCGGCGATGAAGCGGGCGATGGACACCGCCGTCCCGATGCCGCTGGGCGGCTACATGGAACCCGAGGCCGTGGCCCGGGCGGTGGCGTTCCTGGCCTCGGCCGAGAACACCCACATCACCGGGCAGGTGCTCTACACAGACGGCGGAGCAGAGGTGACGCTGCGCGGCCCGTCGGTGTTCTGAGCACCCGCGGCGCCGAGGTCCCTCCCGCCGTCCCGGACCGTGCGGGACCGGGACACCCGGGGAACCTCGGCGCCGGAGGCGTCAGGGCCGCACGGACGCGCGGATCACCTTGCCGGTCGCGTTGCGGGGCAGGCTCTCGGTGGTGAGCCGCCAGCGCGTCGGGACCTTGAAGTAGGCCAACTCGCCGACGGCGTAGGCGCGCAGGGCCTCATCGGTGACCGCGGATCCGGCCCTGGTCACCACGACGGCCGCCACTTCCTGGCCCAGGTCGGGGTGCGGGGCGCCGAGCACGATGCACTCCATGACGTCGGGGTGGGCGCTCAGCACCCCCTCGATCTCAGCGGGGTAGACGTTCTCCCCACCGCGGATGATCAGGTCGGAGCGGCGCGTGGTCAGATACAGCCGCCCCTCCCGCAGGCGGCCGATGTCGCCGGTGCGCAGCCAGCGGTCCTCGCCGATCGCGTTCCCGGTGGCCTCCTCGTCGTCCCAGTAGCCCAGCATGTTGAAGGCGCTGCGTACGCACACCTCGCCCTCCTCCCCCTCGGGAAGCACTTCGCCGAGGGGATCGCGGATCTCCAACTGGACACCGGTGACCGGTCGGCCGAGCGATCCGGGTGCCTCCGCGAGGTCCTGGGAGGTGGCCACGGCGATGGCGGTACAGGACTCGGTCAGGCCGTAACTGTCCACGAGTGAGTCCTTCGCGAAGGGCAGTTGCTCGCGCAGGCGCTCCTTGAACCGGGGTGAGGAGGGTGCGGAGGCCAGCGAGAACGCGGTCAGCGAGGACGTGTCGTACCCGCTGATGTCGCCGTGTTCCAGGAGCCGGTTGGCCATCGTGGGGACGGCGCCCCAGTTCGTGATCCGCTCACGCTCCACCATGCGCAGCACGGCATCCGCGTCGAAGGCGCCTTCGTACAGGGCGATCTTGCTGCCCGTCGCCAGGCGCGGCACGACCAGGTTGTGCAGGCCGGCGATGTGGAACAGCGGCAGGGCGAGCAGATGGACGCGGTCCATCGGGTCCAGCGGCTCGCCCAACGCCTTCAGCAGGGCGTCGTTCAGCCGGTGGTACTCCACGACGGACAGCAGGTTGCGGTGGGTATGGACCGCGCCCTTGGGGCGGCCGGAGGTGCCGGAGGTGTAGAGGATGACGGCCGGGTTGTCCTCGGCGACGTCCACGGAGGGCAGTGGCCCGTCGTCGTACGCGGTGGCGAAGCGGGGAATGTCCTCCGTGACCGAGAGCACCGGCACTTCGACACCGGCGAGCAGGGCGGCCCGCTTGGCGTCGGCCACGACCAGGGAGGGGGCCGCGTGCCCGATGCCGTACTCCAGCTCGCGCGCCGACCACCACGCGTTGAAACCGACCACCACGGCGCCGATCGACACCGTGGCCCAGAACGTCTGGATCCACTCGACCGAGTTGGCGGCGGCGATGGCGACCCGGTCGCCCTTGGCGACGCCGTGCTCCTCGCGCAGTACCCGTGCCAGCGAGGCCACCTGAGCGGCGTGCTCGGCGAACGTCAGCCTTCGGTCCGCCGTGACGACGTACTCCCGGTCGGCGAAGCGGACGGACTCGTGGAGCACTTCGTGCAGAGCACGGTGGCGATGGGTGAAGACCGGGAGACGGGTGCCCAGGACGTCGTCCTCGGCGAGTTCGAACCGGCCACCGGGGCCGGTGAGCCCGGCCATCACGGCGAGGGCGTCGGAGCGGGCGTCGGTGTCGCTGGTCATCGGGACTCCTCCGGGGGCATCGGGACTCCACTGGGATCGCGGTCGTGTCAGTGTCGGCCAGAGTGCGGCCTCCGGCGCCCGTGTGGTTCCGGTCAATGGGACACCTCGCCACGACTATTCGGGAACCGCTGACGACGGCCCGGTCGGGCACCGGAGCAGCGCGACCTGCATCTCCACCAGTTCCCGCACGGTCCGGGCGAGCGCCCCGGGGCCCGACCCGCCGTCGTGGTGACGGCGCTCGTGCTCCGCGAGCAGACGCAGGCTGACCATCGCGGACCACTCCAGGCGGCGCTCGACGTCGTCGTGGGGGAGATCCCTGAGCAGGGCATGGATCCGGCGGTGCACGAGATGGACCGAGG
Source organism: Streptomyces sp. NPDC057543 (assembly GCF_042801895.1). NCBI lineage: Bacteria > Bacillati > Actinomycetota > Actinomycetes > Kitasatosporales > Streptomycetaceae > Streptomyces > Streptomyces sp. NPDC057543. Next base: position 4,691 of record NZ_JBHVFF010000030.1, read on the forward strand.
CGGGGGCGGTGGCGGTGTCGCGCCAGGCCGCGCGCACGGACGGCTCGTCGAGGGCCCGCGCCAGGAAGCGCAGGCAGTACGCGCTGCCCCCGGCGCCCTCGATGGTCTCGCCCCGCGGCCGGACGAGCAGGGTGACCAGGGTCCGCAGGTCCGGAGGGGGAGTGGCGACCTGCGCCCGTGCCACGAGCTCGGCCCGCCGCGCGTCCACCGGCGCGGAGCGCGCCGCGATGATGGCGTGCCGTGGACGGTGGGACGCCCCGGTACGTCCCGGCCGTTCGAGGACGACGCGTGGGAGCTCTACGACCTGCGCTCCGACTTCAGCCAGGCGCACGACCTTGCGCAACGGGCACCCGAGCGGCCGGCCGAACTGACCGCGCTCTTCACCGAGCACGCCGAACAGGTCGGGATCCTGCCCCTCCACGACGCCCGGGTCTCGCGCACCCCGATGCCCAACCTGGTCGAGGACCGCACCAGCTTCACCTTCCACGCCGGCACCGTCGGGATCCCGCAGAGCCAGGCCCCGCGCATGGTGGGCCGCTCCTGATCGGTCTCAACACCGGTTCCCCGGTCGGCGATCACCCGGTGATCAATCCGTTCCGGGGCGGGACCATCGCGCGCGTCGACATCGAACTCGACGGCTGACCCGGGCCCACGGGCCGGCCGGACCGAGGTCCGGCGACACCGTCGAGCCGGCACACCGGAACCCCTGATTCCGATGTGCCGGCAGCGCCGCTTCCGACGGTTCCCGGTGAGTGGGATGCGTCACGTCGGGCGGATTTCGCGAACCGTAGCCTCCCCCCACTCCACCCCCACCCCGATCTGCTCCCCGCTCTCCGCTCCACCCGAAAAATGGAGGAAGAAATGAAGCGAGCACCACGGGTTCGCACCCGCCTCGCGGTCGCCCTGATTGCCGGAGCGATGCTCACTTCGGCGTGCGCGTCCTCTGACGACAGCGGCAGCGGCAAGGACACGGCGGCCGAGCGCGGCCGCTACCGGTTCGGGCTTGTCGGCAAGCAGCCCGACGCGGGGGAGCCGGTCCGCGGTGGCACGCTGAACTTCGCCGACTACGCCGAGGCCCGCAGTCTCAGCCCGGCGGTCACCTACGCCACGGGTGCTTCGGGTGGCTCCGCGATGGCGGCCGTCTACGACGTGCTGGTGCGCTACAACACCGAGACCAAGAAGTACGAGCCCTGGCTCGCCCGGTCGCTGGAGAGCAACAAGGACGCCACGACCTGGACGCTCAAGCTCCGCAAGGGCGTCAGCTTCTCCGACGGCACGCCGCTGAACGCGAAAGCCGTCGTCGACAGCATCACCTGGTACCAGAAGAACAAGGGCGCGGACACCGCGCTGCTCGCGCCGAACATCGCCGGGATGAAGGCGGCCGACGACCTCACCGTGGTCTTCACCATGCGCACCTCCTGGGCCAAGTTCCCGGCGATGCTCGCCCAGGCCGCCGGCATGATCGTGGCCCCGGCCGCCTACGCGGGCAAGGAGTTCAAGCCGATCGGCGCCGGTCCCTTCACGCTCGACCGGTACGCGCCCCAGGAGGAGATGATCCTCAAGGCCAACACGAAGTACTGGAAGGGCAGGCCGCACCTCGACGCGCTCCGGTTCTACTGGCCGCAGTCGGACGAGGCCAAGCTCGACGCCCTCGACGACGGCACCGCGGACGTGACCTACATGCGCGGCCCCGACGTGGTCGACAAGGCCGTCAAGCAGGGCCACCCGGGCGAGTTGACGCTGACCGCCATGGGCAATGTGATCAACATCAACAGCCGTGCGGGCCGCCCCGGGCACGACGTCCGGGTGCGCAAGGCGATCGCCCTGGCCCTCGACCCGCAACTCGATGCCCAGCGGAGCTACAACGGCAAGGGCCTTCCGGGCAAGGAGCTGTTCCCGCCCGAGTCGCAGTGGCACTCGACGGTGAAGCCCCTCGGCGTCGACCTCGACGAGGCGAAGAAGCTCGTGACGGAGGCGAAGAAGGACGGCTTCGACGGCGCCGTCAGCTACATGGACGGCACCGACCCCGTCTCCCGGGCCAAGGCGGTCACCCTCAAGGCCATGCTCGAACGCGTCGGGTTCACGGTGAAGCTCGACCTCGAGGCCTCGATCGCGGACCGGGTCAAGAAGACCTACGTCGACCACGACTTCGACCTCAGCCGTGGCGCACTCAGCGTCTCCGAGGGCAACCCGTACCACCGCCTCCAGAGCGTCCTGAACTCGAAGAGCTTCGGGAACCCCGGAGGCTACGCCGACCCGAAGATGGACGCGTTGCTCGCGGAGTTGCACGCAGCGGTGACCGATGAGCAGACGCAGAAGGCCCTCGACGGCGTCCAGACCCTCGTCAACGACAAGGTTCCGCTGGCGAATCTGGGCGCCAGCGCGGGGTTCACGGCCTGGGGCAAGAACGTGCACGGCATCGTGCCCACCGAGGAGTACATGGCGCTGTTCGGCGAGGCGTGGATCAGCAAGTGATCCCCACGCCGCGCAAGTGGGCGGCGGGCGAGGCCACGACGGCCTCGCGGCCCGCCCGTACCACCGATGCACCCGTCGACGACGGCCGGCCCGGGCCCGGCGGACGGTCCCTGACCGGGCTACCGCCACAGGATCCCGGTCACCGGGACGCGACCCGGCCCGCCGGCCGCCCCGCCCCTAAGGTCCTTTGTTCGGATCAGGCCGGAGCAGGGAGCGGGGTCCGATGCCGTGCATCGCAAGGCGGAGGAAAGAGGCAGATGGGGTCTCCCCTGCTCGAGCGAAGCCGAGAGCTCGGGGAAGGAGCCACGGCGACCGACGACCACGCGGCGAGGCGCGGTGCAGGGGCACGCGAGCCCGGCGCGATCCGAACGAGAGGCCCAGGCGTCACCTCGATGTGGCGCGGCTCCCATCGGCCGACCCGCGGGCACCACGCAGATCAGGAGGAAGCATGAGTCTTGCCGCGGTGTGCAGGCTGGCCCTGAGGGCCGCCGAACTGGTGGGCGTACTGCTCATCGTGAGCATCGGGGTCTTCTCCCTGGTGACCCTGCTGCCCGGTGACCCCGCGGTCGACATCCTCGGAGCCGGGCACCCGCCCTCGGACTACGCCGATCTGCGCCACGAACTAGGCCTCGACCAGCCGCTCCTCACCCGCTACTTCGACTGGCTGGGGGGCGTCCTCCACGGGGACCTGGGCCGGTCGGTCGTACCGCCCCGGAGCGAGGTGGCCTCACGGGTTGTCTCCGCGCTGCCCGTGAGCGTCGAGATCGCCGTGCTGGGGCTGTTGATCGCGCTCGTCGTCGCCGTCCCGCTGGCCATGTGGTCGGCCTACCGCGAAGGCGGCCGGGCCGACCGGATCATCAGTGCCGGCACGTTCGGCGTGCTGTCGGTGCCCAGTTTCCTGGCCGGACTCCTGCTGGTCCTGGTGATGGTCACCTCGCTCGGCTGGTTCCCGCGTTCCGAATGGGTGCGGCTGGGCGACGGGGACCTGCTGGGCAATCTGCACCACGCCTTCCTCCCGGCACTGACCGTCGCCCTGGCGGAGCTCGCGATGTTCACCCGGGTCCTGCGCGGGGACCTGATCGTCACCCTGCGCGAGGAGTACATCCTCGCGGCCCGGGCCAAAGGGATGGCGCCGCTGCGCATCCTGGTCTCCGACGCCCTGCGCCCCTCGTCGTTCTCCCTGGTGACCCTGCTCGGCCTGAGCCTGGGCCGGCTGATCGGCAGCACCGTGATCGTGGAGTACCTCTTCTCCCTGCCCGGCATGGGGTCCCTCGTGGTCAACGCCGCGAACCAGGGCGACTACCCGATGGTGCAGGGCGCCGTACTCGTCATCGCCGCCATCTACGTGGTGATCAACGCCGCCATCGACTTCTCCTACGGCTGTCTCGACCCAAGGACGCGACGTGTTCATGTCTGACATCGCTCCGCGCACGCGGACCGCCTACCCGCTGCCCCTGCTGCCCGCGGTGGCGCTCGTCGTCATCGGCCTCGGCCTGACGGTGTTCGGTGCCACGACCACCACACTGATCGCACCCGTGAAGGCGGCGCTGGCGCTGACAGGCCTCGGCCTGCTGCTGAACGGTGTCTCACGCCTGGGCAAGGCCTGGGCCGGGCCCGGATTCGACGTGGTGTTCTGGTCCGCCGCGAGCTGGCTCGTCCTGCTCGGCCTGGCGATCCTCCTCACGCCCTGGCTGTCGCTCGCCGAGGACCGGGACGTGGCGGCCACCGTCACCGAACCGACCTTCGCGACCCCGGCGTTCACCGGACCCCACCCGCTCGGCACCAACGGTTTCGGGCTCGACCTGCTCGCCCGGTCCCTCTACGGCGCCCGGTCCTCGCTGCTGATCTCCCTGTCCGCGGTCCTCGTCGGTACCGTCGTCGGCGCCGTGATCGGGCTGGTGGCCGGCTACTTCCAGAAGACGGTGGACCGGGTGGTCGCCATCGCGACCAACTCGCTGCTCGCCGTGCCCCCGCTCATCCTGCTCATCGCGCTGGCGACCGTGCTGGAGCCGAGCCTGCGCAACGTCGCGCTCTGTCTGGCCCTGCTCACGGTCCCGGGCATGGTGCGGCTCAGCCGCGCCACCACGGTGGCCTACACCAACAGGGAGTTCGTTGTCGCGGCACGCGCGATGGGCGCGAAGCATTCGCGCATCATGGTGCGCGAGCTGCTGCCCAACGTACTGCTGCCGATCATGTCCCTTGCCATCGTGATGATCTCGGTCCTGATCGTCGCCGAGGCATCCCTCAGCTTCCTCGGTCTGGGCATCCAGCCGCCCGAGCCGACCTGGGGAAACATGATCGCCGAGGGTGAGGGGAACGTCTTCGAGGACCATCCGCACATCGTGCTGGTGCCCGGGGCCTTCCTGTTCCTCACCGTTTTCGCCTTCAACATCGTCGGTGAGAAGGCTCGCCGGCGGTGGGACCCCCGGAGCGTGAAGCTGTGACCACCCCACCCCTGCTCGACGTCACCGACCTGCGCACGGTCTTCCACACGCCGCGCGGAGAGATGCGGGCCGTGGACGGCGTCTCACTGTCCCTGTCCCCGGGGGAGACCCTCGGCATCGTCGGGGAGTCCGGATCGGGCAAGTCCGTCCTCGGACGCACCGTCATGGGCCTGATCAGCAACGGGCCCGCCACCTCGGTCTCCGGATCCGTGCTCATCGGCGGCAGGGACGTCCACGCGCTCACGCCGCAGCGGCGGCGTGGGCTGTGGGGCACCGAGGTGGCCATGGTCTTCCAGGACCCGATGACCTCGCTGAACCCGGTGAAGAAGGTCGGCACGCACCTGTCCGAGAGCGTGCGCCTCCACCTCGGCCTGAGCCGCGCCGAAGCCCGGGACCGGGCCGTCGACCTGCTCCGGCAGGTCGGCATCCCCGAACCCTCCCGGCGGGCCGGGCAGTACCCGCACGAACTCTCCGGCGGCATGCGGCAGCGGGTCGTCATCGCGATGGCGCTGGCCTGCGGTCCGCGCCTGCTCATCGCCGACGAGCCGACCACGGCACTCGACGTCACGGTCCAGAAGCAGATCCTCGACCTGCTGCAGGCGCTCGGCGAGCAGCTGCGCATGGCGACGATCCTGATCAGCCACGACCTCGGCACCGTCGCCGGACGGGCGGACCGGGTCGCGGTGATGTACGCCGGCCGCATCGTCGAGCACTCCGACACCGCGTCGGTGTTCGAGAGCCCCCGGCACCCGTACAGCCAGGCCCTGATCGCCTCGATCCCGCAGCTGGACACGCCCCCGCACACCCTGTTGCCGACCATCGAGGGCCGGCCCCCGAACCTGCTGTGTCCGCCGGCCGGCTGCCGCTTCGCCGCACGGTGCGGCTTCGCCACCGACCGGTGCGCGGACGAGGCCCCCGAGCTCGTCCCGCACAAACGCGCCGACGGCGTCGGCGTCGTCGCCTGCCACTACCCGCTGGGTGTTGCCACCGCCGAGGAGGCCACGGTATGACCGCGAACGGTGCCGTCGTGGAGACGCCGCGGCGGCGCGCGCTCACCGCCGAGAACCTGGTCGTGGAGTTCCCGGTCGGCGGCGGTCAGAAGGTGCACGCCGTCTCCGGGGTCGACCTCGAACTGGCGGCGGGGGAGACGCTGGGGATCCTCGGTGAGTCCGGCTGCGGAAAGTCCACCGTCGGCCGCGCCCTGATCCAGCTCCCGCCCCCCGATTCGGGCACCGTCAGTCTCGGGGACGTCCGGCTCGGCGGGCTCCGGCCGGAGGAACTGCGCAAGGCACGGGCCCGGATGCAGATCATCATGCAGGACCCGGTTTCCGCGCTGAACCCGCGCCGGAAGGTGAAGGACCTGGTGTGGGAGGGCCCCGCCATCTGGGGACACGACGGCTCCGACAAGGACGCCAGGGTCGACGAGGCGCTGCGGGCCGTCGGACTGGACCCGGAGACCGTGCGGGACCGCCGGCCCCACGAGCTCTCCGGCGGACAGTGCCAGCGGGTGTGCATCGCCCGCGCGCTGATGCTGGACCCGGAGGTCCTGATCTGCGACGAACCCGTCTCCAGCCTGGATGTGTCCGTGCAGGCCCAGATCCTCAACCTGCTCGAAACGACCACCCGACGCCACGGTCTGAGCATGGTGTTCATCGCCCACGACGTCTCCGTCGTGAAGAACATCAGTGACCGGGTGATGGTGATGTACCTCGGCAGGACGTGTGAGGTCCTGCCGTCGGACGGGATGCACCTGGAAGCCGTCCACCCCTACACCCGCCTTCTGCTCGCGTCCCTTCCCGAGGCCCAGCGCAGTGCCCGCACCGGCGACGCGGTCGAGGTGAAGGCGGCGGCCGAGCTGCCCTCGCCGCTCGACCCGCCATCGGGTTGCCGGTTCCGTACCCGGTGTCCGCTCACCACCGGCCTGTGCGCGGACGAGGTGCCCCGACTGCGGGAGATCGGGCCCGGGCACCGGGTCGCCTGCCATCACGTCGACTCAAGGAGGAACACCAAGTGACGAACACCGAGACCACCGGGGCCGCCGAGGCCCCCGAGGTCCTCGCCCCCGCCACCCTGGGGCCGGTCCGGCTGCGCAACCGGATCATCAAGGCCGCGACGTACGAAGGTCTCAGCCACAAGTCCCTGGTCACGCGGGACCTGGTGGACTTCCACGTCGCCTACGCCCGCGGCGGCGTCGGCATGACGACCGTGGCCTACTGCGCGGTCGCCCGGGAAGGACGCACCGACCGGCACCAGATCCACTGGACCGACGAGGCGATGCCCGGCCTGCGCAAGCTCACCGACGCAGTGCACGCCGAGGGCGCCGCGGTCTCGGCCCAGATCGGCCACGGCGGTCCCGTCGCCAGCCCCAAGGGGAACGGCCTGCCGGCCCTGGCACCGACGAAGCACTTCCACGCCACGACGCTGAGCTGGGCCAAGGAGACGACGCTCGACGACATCGCGCGCATCACCGAGGCCCACGCCGAGGCCGCCCGCCGCGCCATCCAGGCCGGTTTCGACGCCGTCGAGGTGCACCTGGGCCACAACTACCTGGCCAGCTCGTTCCTCAGCCCCCGGATCAACAAGCGCACGGACACCTACGGCGGCAACCTGGAGAACCGTGCCCGGTTCGCCCGGGAGATCATGCGGGCGGTCCGCGACGCGGTCGGCGACCGCATCGCGATCATCGCCAAGATGAACATGGACGACGGCGTGCCCGGCGGATTCTGGCTCGACGAGGCGATTCCGGTGGCCCAGTGGCTCGAACAGGACGGCACCGTCGACGCCCTGGAGATGACCGCCGGAAGCTCGCTGCTCAACCCGATGTACCTCTTCAAGGGCGACGCACCGCTCAAGGAGTTCGCCGACGTCATGCCGCAGCCGATCAAGCTCGGCGTCAAGCTGGTCGGCAAGCAGAAGCTGCGCAGCTACCCCTACACCGACGCCTATCTGCTGGAGGACGCCCGCCAGATCCGGGCCGCGGTGAAACTACCGATGATCCTGCTCGGCGGGATCACCGGCAAGCCGGTCATGGACCTCGCGATGCGGGAGGGCTTCGAGTTCGTGGCGATGGCCCGGGCGCTGCTGCGGGAGCCCGACCTGGTGAACCGGATCCAGGCCGACGCCACCACCCCGTCCCTGTGCATCCACTGCAACAAGTGCATGCCGACCAACTTCACCGGCACCCGCTGCGTCCTGGTCGACCGCAGCACCACCCGGCGTCAGGACTGGGGCAGGCCCGCCGGTTACGTGTCGTGAGGAGCGCCGCCCGGGGACGGGCGTCCTGACCAGCGAGCGCGAGGGCTCGGACAAACACAGCTGAGGAGGGGCCGATGACCGGCAGTTGGGACGCCGTGAGGACCGCGGCGGCGGTCAGGAGCGGTGAGGTGGACGCCCGCGCCGTCGTGGAGGACGCGATCGCCCGCATCGAGCGGCTCAACCCCGAGTACAACGCGGTGATCCACACCCGGTTCGACCGGGCCCTGGAGGAGGTCGACGCGGGGTTGCCCGACGGGCCGCTGCGCGGCGTACCGGTCCTGATCAAGGATCTCGGCACGGACGTCGCCGGCCTGCCCGCGACCGGCGGCAGCCGCCTCTTCGCCGAGGGCCTGGCCGCCCGTGACAGCGAGCTCGTGGCCCGGTACCGGCGCGCCGGGATGGTCGTGCTCGGCACCACCAACACCCCCGAACTGGGGCTCAACGCCAGTACCGAGCCGGCGTTGTTCGGCCCGACCCGCAATCCGTGGAGCACCGGGCACTCGCCGGGCGGCTCCAGTGGCGGGTCGGCCGCCGCGGTGGCTTCGGGGATGGTCCCGGTCGCGCACGCCAGCGACGGCGGAGGGTCCATCCGCATCCCATCGGCGGCCTGTGGTCTGTTCGGTCTCAAGCCCAGCCGCGGCCGGGTGTCCCCCGCACCGCGGCCCACCACGTTGTCGGGGCTGGTCTCCGCGCATCACGCCGTCACCACCACGGTGCGGGACAGCGCCCTGCTCCTCGACATCGCCGCGGGACCGCTCCCGGGGGACGCCTACGCCGCCCCCACGCCGGCCGACTCCTTCGCCGCCCTCGCACGGCGGGAGCCCGGACGTCTGCGGATCGGACTGGTCACCACACTGCCGGACGGCCCCCAGGTGCATCAGGAGTCGGCCGCCGCCGTGATCGCGGCGGCACGGCTGTGCGAGAGCCTCGGACACGAGGTCGGGGAGGCGACGGCCGCCTACCGGCCGGGGGACGTCGCCGGTGCCTCGGCCGTGCTGATGGGCAGCGGCTTGGTCGCACAGATCGACGCCCGCCTCGAACAGCTCGGCCGGCCGCTGGCCGACGACGACCTCGAACCGTTCACACGGGTGCTCTACGACAGCTACCGGGCCCTCACCGCCGCGGACGTCAGCCGGGCCCTCGGACGCATGCAGGAGATCGGCTGGGCGGTCGGCGCCGCGTTCACGACGTACGACGTGCTGCTGAGCCCGACGCTCGCCCGGCCGACGCCCCGGCTCGGCACGCTCGACACCGCCCGGCCGGAATCGATCTACGAACACGCCTCGGTCTACTCCGCGTTCACCAGCGTCCACAACGTCACCGGCATGCCGGCGATGTCCGTCCCCCTCGGCCGGGACGCCGACGGGCTGCCGCTGGGCGTCCAGTTCGCCGCCGACCTCGGGGGCGAGGGGCTGCTGCTCTCCCTGGCCGCGCAACTGGAACAGGCCGCGCCCTGGCCGGCGGCGCTGGTCTCGGAGGGGCCGGTCACCTGACGACCTGAGATCGTGCTAAATCAACTCAAAGTGGAAGATATTCATGCAGCTCCCCGCTCGGGCGGCACCGTTTGATTGATCAAAAAGGCGGCGGGTTAGCATATGAGCGCCGCCTAGCTCGAAAGATAAATCTGTGACTGTCAATGACGACTCGTTCACCAGTTGGAACAACCGCGAGGAGATCGCGGAGTCGATGATCCCGATCATCGGGAAGATGCACCGGGAGCGGGACGTGACGGTCCTGCTGCACAGCCGCTCCCTGGTGAACAAGTCGGTGGTCAGCATCCTCAAGACCCACCGATTCGCCCGGCAGATCGCCGGTGAGGAGCTCTCGGTCACCGAGACCATGCCCTTCCTGCAGGCTCTCACCACGCTGGATCTCGGCCCTTCCCAGATCGACATCGGCATGCTCGCCGCGACCTTCAAGACCGACGACCGCGGTCTCTCGGTAGAGGAGTTCACTGCCGAGGCCGTCGCCGGCGCCACGGGTGCCAACAAGATCGAGAGCCCCCAGGGGCGCGACGTCGTCCTCTACGGCTTCGGCCGCATCGGCCGCCTCGTCGCCCGCCTGCTCATCGAGAAGGCCGGCTCCGGCAACGGGCTGCGGCTGCGCGCCATCGTCGTCCGCGGGGGCGGCGGCCGGGCCGACGAGGATCTCGTCAAGCGTGCCTCGCTGCTGCGCCGCGACTCGATCCACGGCCAGTTCCAGGGCACGATCACCGTCGACGAGGCGACCAGCACCATCGTCGCCAACGGCAACGAGATCAAGGTGATCTACGCCAACGACCCGTCGGAGGTCGACTACACGGCGTACGGCATCAAGGACGCCATCCTCATCGACAACACCGGCAAGTGGCGCGACCGCGAAGGCCTGTCGCAGCACCTGCGCCCCGGCATCGACAAGGTCGTCCTGACCGCTCCGGGCAAGGGCGACGTCCCCAACATCGTGCACGGCGTCAACCACGATGCCATCAAGCCGGACGAGCAGATCCTGTCCTGCGCTTCCTGCACCACCAACGCGATCGTCCCGCCGCTGAAGGCGATGGCGGACGAATACGGCGTGCTCCGCGGCCACGTGGAGACCGTCCACTCGTTCACCAACGACCAGAACCTGCTGGACAACTACCACAAGGCCGACCGACGCGGCCGCTCGGCGCCGCTCAACATGGTCATCACCGAGACCGGTGCCGCGTCCGCCGTCGCCAAGGCGCTGCCCGAGCTCGATGCGCCGATCACGGGCAGCTCGATCCGCGTCCCGGTGCCGGACGTCTCGATCGCGATCCTCAGCCTGCGACTCGGCCGCGAGGCCACCCGCGAAGAGGTCCTCGACTACCTCCGCAATGTGTCGCTGACCTCGCCGCTCAAGCGCCAGATCGACTTCACCACCGCCCCCGACGCGGTGTCGAGCGACTTCATCGGCTCGCGGCACGCCTCGATCGTCGATGCGGGCGCCACCAAGGTCGAGGGCGACAACGCGATCCTCTACCTGTGGTACGACAACGAGTTCGGCTACTCCTGCCAGGTCATCCGCGTCGTCCAGCACGTGTCCGGCGTGGAGTACCCGACCTACCCGGTCCCGCTGGTCTGATCCCGGCGGAACCTCCGTTCCGCGACCCGGCAGGCAGGGCGGCGACCGATTCCGATCGGTATCCGGCAGCACCGCCACCCGCCACCGCTGCTGACCGCATGACTTCGGCGGTCGACAGCGGTGGCGGCGCGAAGTGTTCGGCGCGTGCGTGACGCGGCCCGCCCGCGGACGGACGGGGCGTCACGGCGCTCGACGCCGTGCTCCATGAGGTACGCGGCCCCGCCCGCATACGGACGGGGCCGCGCTCCGGGGCTACCGGCCCGTAGCCCCGTGGGGCACTTCGGCCGGCGCCGGTGCATAACCGGTGGCCCGGGTGGTGAAGGTTCCCCGGCCCTGCGTCCGGCTGCGCAGCCGGGTCGCATAGCCGAAGAGCTCCGCCAGCGGCACGGTCGCGGTGACCACCGACGTGCCGGCCCGCGCGGTCGAGCCCGAGATCCGGCCGCGCCGTGCCGCCAGGTCGCCGAGCACCCCGCCCACGGCGTCGTCGGGCACGGTGACGGTGACCTCCACCACCGGCTCCAGCAGCACCATCGCGCTGTTGCGCAGCGCCTCACGGAGCGCGAGCCGTCCGGCCGTCCGGAACGCCATCTCCGAGGAGTCCTTGGAGTGGGTCGCCCCGTCGGTCAGTGTGACCCGCAGCCCGGTCACCGGGTGACCGCCGAGTGGGCCCTCGGCGAGCGCGTCCCGGCAGCCGGCCTCGACTGCCCGTACGTACTCCTGCGGCACCCGGCCCCCGACGACGGACGACCGGAACACGAAGTCCACGCCGCGGCCGACATCGTGGTCACCCGCAGCCTCCAGCGGCTCCACGTCGACGACGACATGAGCGAACTGACCGGCGCCGCCGTCCTGCTTGACATGCCGGTACACCAGTCCGGACACGCCACGGACGACCGTCTCCCGGTAGGCCACCTGCGGCCGGCCGACGCCGACCTCCAGCCCGTGGGCACGACGGATCTTCTCCACCGCGACCTCCAGATGCAGTTCCCCCATTCCCGACAGCACCGTCTGACCCGTTTCGGGGTCGGTCCGGACCGTCAGTGAAGGATCCTCCTCGACCAGCCGTGCCAGCGCCGACACCAATCGGTCGGTGTCGACGCTTCTGCGGGCCTCGACCGCCACGGAGACGACCGGATCGGCCACGGAAGGCGGTTCGAGAACCAAGGGAGCCGCCGGTGCGCACAGCGTCGCCCCGGCACGTGCCGTCCTGAGCCCGATCACCGCGACGATGTCCCCGGCCACCGCCCGGTCCACGTCCGAGTGCTGTCCGGCCCGGACCCGCAGGATCCGGCCGATCCGCTCATTGCGCCGCGCACCCACGTCCAGCACCGCATCCCCCTTCCTGATCGTTCCCGAATACACACGCAGGTAGGTCAGCCGCCCCGTCGCGGTCGAGTTCACCTTGAACACCAGCGCGGCGAACGGCGCGGCCGGGTCGGCGGGCCGCTCCTGCTCCGCGCCGTCCAGGGTGCCGCGTACCGCCGGCACATCCAGCGGCGAGGGCAGATAGGCCACAACCGCCTCCAGCAGCGGCTCGATCCCGCGGTTGCGGTAGGCCGAACCGCACAGCACTACAACGCCCTCGCCGGTACGGGTCAGGTCGCGCAGCGCGGCGGCCAGCGTCCCTGCGGAGACCGTCGACTCCGCACAGAACTCCTCCAACGCCACCGGATGGAGTTCCGCCACGGTCTCCGCCAGCAGCCGACGGCGCCGAAGCGCCTCTTCCTGCAGGTGGTCCGGCACCTCCCCCTCCTCGCACGTGCCCCGGCCGTCGGCCCAGATCAGCGACCGCATGCGCAACAGGTCCACCACCCCGGTGAACCCGTCCTCCGTCCCGATGGGCAGCTGCACCACCAGCGGGAGCGTGTGCAGTCTCTCGCGTATCGACGCGACCGCCGCGTCGAGGTCGGCCCCGGCACGGTCCAGCTTGTTGACGAAGGCGATCCGGGGCACCCCGTGCCGATCGGCCTGCCGCCACACCGACTCGCTCTGCGGCTCGACCCCCGCGACGGCGTCGAACACCGCGATCGCGCCGTCGAGCACCCGCAGCGAACGCTCCACCTCGTCGGAGAAGTCGACGTGGCCCGGGGTGTCGATCAGGTTGATCCGGTGACCGTCCCAGTCACAACTCACCGCCGCGGCGAAGATGGTGATGCCCCGGTCGCGTTCCTGCGGATCGAAGTCGGTGACGGTCGTACCGTCATGGACCTCGCCCCGCTTGTGGGTGGTGCCGGTGAGGTAGAGGATCCGTTCGGTGACGGTGGTCTTGCCGGCGTCGACATGGGCGAGGATGCCCAGATTGCGAACGCCGGTCAGCGGACTGGTGGGTTGACGGTGCAGTTCGGTACGCACGGCCCATGGCCTTTCGGGGTGATCCGGATGCGGGGCGGCGCGATTCCCGGACGAACAGGCCTGCGGTCAGGCCACGCATGAACCCCTGATGCGGCGCACCGCATCGGTGCATGGCCGCACTGGCGGCCCAACACCACTGGGATAAGGGTCAGTTGGTCGTCAGGGAGATCCGGTACCGGCCGCGCAGCGGGCACCGGACGCACGAAGACACCAGGATCACCTCGTACCGTGACAGGGGGACGACGACGGCGGTGCGGTAACGCATGGCCGGTCTCCCCTCACTCCCCACGGTGCATGCCGCGATGATGTCGCTGCAGGCGATTCGTGGCGAGTGTAGTGATCCCGGTGCGGACAGGTCACCGGATTTTCCGCCCGACGCCGTGTCCGGCGACGACCCCGTGCGTCGGTCGGTCGACCGGAGGACTTCCCGTACCGGCTGTCCTCGGCGGCTCGGAATCTATACACGCTGTACCCGAATGTCGGCGCGATGCCCTCCGTACCTGCACACGGTTCGCGACTGCGCCCAGTCCTGGCGTGACCGGCTTGTTGAACTGAGCCACCGCCTGCATGCCGAGCCGGAGCCCGCGTTCGAGGAACACCGTTCCGCCGCGGCGATCGCCGCGCTCGCCGAGTCGGCCGGATTCACCGTGGAAACCGGTGCCGGAGGACTGCCCCGGCACCCGGCACTGAGGACATTGCCGCGCTCGCTTGCACCGGATGCCCCGATTCCCCATGTGACGTGCCCGGGTGGGGCGTTGAAGGCCGCCGCGAATGGTGAAACGATCCCGGGGACCCGCCGGGACATGGGAAGGATGCGCATCGATGGACGAAGAGCACGGCCTTCCGGCCGCGAAGGTGTTCGACGCTCTGGGCGCCGAGTACGAGCGCGCGTTCGCCGACTCGGCCACCCACCACGCCTCGCTGCACCGGTTGCTGGAGCACATCCCATCGCACAGCCGAGTCCTGGACGTGGGCAGCGGAACGGGCCGTCCGACCGCCCAGACCCTGGCCGACGCCGGTCATCAGGTGCTGGGCGTCGATGTCTCGCCCGTCATGGTCGACCTGGCGACCCGGCAGGTGCCCGGTGCGACCTTCGTATGCGCCGATATCCGCGAACTTCCCCTGGAGGAGCGGAGTTTCGACGTGGTGTGCTCGTACTTCTCGTTGCTGCAGATGTCCCGCGACGATCAGTCCCGGCTCCTGCGGAGACTGGGGCGACTGCTGCTCCCCGGTGGAGCCCTGGCCGTCGCCACAGTTCCGCTGGACGTGGAGGACGCCGATGTCGTCTTCATGGGGCAGAAGGTGCGGGCGACCAGCTTCGGCGCCGACGCGTTCACCGAACTGGTCGTCGCGGCCGGTTTCACGATCCAGTGGGAGCAGAGTGGTCTGTTCACCCCGGCGTACGAAGGAGCGATGGCCGAGCCCCAGTTGTTCCTGCACTGCGAGCGGGACTGACGCAGCGGGCCGGCCCGGTACTCAGCGCTCGCGCAGCAGCGCCCCGGGCCGGCGCGGCCGACGTACCGCAGCGCGCCGCGGCACCAGGATGCCCGGGTGCCTGCAGGCGTTCAGCGGGGCCTTCCAGCTGCGAAGCGCCTGCCTGCCGCATCGGCGCCACTGCGCGGGTGAGAGGGGCACGGGCTGCCCGCCCCTGGTGACCATCGCGTTGACCGGTGTCATCGGGTCCGTCGCCATGGTCTTGGCCAGCAGTACGCCGATCACCAGCGGCGCCAACGTCACGGCCAGGGCCGTACCGGCGGTGGTGACGTGCTGCATGCGGGGGCGGGGAGACGCGTCAGGAGCCATGGTTGTCATTCGACCAGCGACGGCCCGGTGGGGTATCGGACGACGTACTCAGACCGGTCGTCCTCTCGTACTCACACCGGTGCTGGGCGCCCGCCTCGCCGACGCGAACGTCCGCCGCGCTCCTACGCGGTGGTGCCGGAACCGGAGCCCGTTCCCGATGCGGCCTTGATGCCCTTGGTGATGTCGTCCATGACGGAGAGCTCCGGCGCCTTGGAGTTGATGTCGAAGCCGGAACGGACGACGACCAGCATGTCCTTGGAACGCGGGGACGGGAAGGCCAGCGACTGGACGTACCCGTCGTCACCGTTCTTCGTCACCACCTTCCAGCGCACCAGATAGCCCTGCTCTCCGGCCACGGTGACCGGACCGGACTTGAGCTCCTGATGCGAGGTGATGCCTCCGTAGATCTTTTCACCGTAGGACTCCGTGGCGTTGGCCGAGATGTCCTTCGTCGCCGTGGCCTTCGCCGTCGTGGTGTCGAGTTTCAGGGCTTTCGCCGGCATGGAGAACACTCCGCCGCGCACACACTTCTCGGACGTGTCGCCGGGGCACGCGTATTCGCCCGTGCTCACACCCGCGCCCGCGACTCCCGAATTGCCCGTCCATCCGTCGGGCACCGGCAGACTGATTCCGCTGGCCAGGTCCGTGGCGTAGCCGTCCTCGGTTCCCGGCAGCCGCTGCTCGGGTGCCCCGCTCCCGCCGCCCCCGCGGCCACCGCCTCCGGGCGCTCCCGGCCCGCGGCCGGGAGCGTCGGAAGGGGCGGTGGACGGGGCTGCGGCCGCGTCCTTCACCGAGCCGGAGGAATCGTCCGACAGCAGGAAAAGGCCGCCTCCGACGGCGGCGAGGACCACCACGCCGGCGGTGACGCCGACGCCGATACGCAGCCGGCGGCGCCGGATCGCGGCGGGCGGAACGCGGAGGTGGTCGGTCCACCGGCTGCCGTCCCACCAGCGCTCGTGAACGGGGCCAATTCCTGTATACCCGGGGTCTGGATGCCAGCCGGGCGGGCTCGTCTGGGTCACGCGGCTCAGAGTAGAACAGTTGCGTGAGAATCAGATGAGTCCACCGACCGGACCGCGCGCCTCACGGGGCGATCGCATCCGGCTGCCGCACGTGATGCGCGGCGGCGCGGCCGTCGCCTCGGCGGCATCGACCCGGCTTGTGCAACCCCTGTGGGAGGGCGAACGATGAACGAGAAACCAGCGGTACGGATCGAGCGCGACGGCCCCGTGTTCACGGTGGTCCTCAGCCGGCCCGGAGTCCGTAACGCCGTGGACGGACCGACGGCCGCCCGACTCGCGGACGCCTTCCGCGAGTTCGATGCCGACGCCGATGCGGCCGTCGCCGTGCTGTGGGGCGAGGGCGGTACGTTCTGTGCCGGTGCCGACCTGAAGGGCATCGGTACGGAACGCGGCAACAAGGTCCTGGCCGAGGGCGACGGGCCGATGGGGCCGACCCGCATGAACCTGACCAAGCCCGTCATCGCGGCGGTCTCGGGTCACGCGGTGGCCGGGGGGCTGGAACTGGCCGTCTGGTGCGATCTGCGGGTGGCCGAGGACGACGCGGTGTTCGGGGTGTACTGCCGCCGCTGGGGAGTGCCGCTGGTCGACGGCGGAACCGTACGGCTGCCGCGCCTGATCGGCGAGAGCCGGGCCATGGACATGATTCTCACCGGGCGCCCCGTCCCGGCCCCGGAGGCGTACGCCATGGGGCTCGCCAACCGGATCGTTCCGACCGGTGAGGCCCGGAACGCGGCGGAGCAACTCGCCCGGGAAATCGCCGCGTTCCCGCAACTCTGCCTGCGCCACGACCGGCTCTCGGTGCGTGAGCAGCACGGCCTGAGCGAGCCGGACGCCCTGACCGCGGAGTACCGCCACGGCCTGGTGCCGCTCACTGCTGGAGAGACGCAGGTGGGCGCCGACCGCTTCGGGGGCGGTGCGGGCCGCCACGGGTCCTTCGGCGACTGAACGATCCATCCTTTGGTCCGACCATACGTGTTGTGTGACATAGTGGAAGATCGGGTAGCGGACACGACGGCAACCGGACGATTCCGGCCGAGGCAGGGGGTGACGGATGCCCGTCGAGTGGCAACCCGTACGGCAGTCCCGTACGCATGAACTCGTTCTCCAGAGCATCGAGCAGCGGGTGTTCGCCGGAGAGCTCAAGGCCGGTGACCGGCTGCCGCCCGAGCGTGAGCTCGCGCCGGTGCTAGGGGTCAGCCGGTCCGCGCTGCGTGAGGCGCTGAGGGTGCTGGAGACCATCGGTGTGCTGGTCGCCCAGCCGGGCCGGGGGCCGGACGCCGGGGCGCGGATCGTGCGTAATCCGGACGACGCCCTCGGCAGGCTGCTGCGTCTGCACTTCGCCCTCGGCAGCTACAGCCTCCATGACGTCCTGGAAGCGCGCGTCGTGCTGGAGAGGTCGAGCTTCGAGGCGGCCGCGCGGCACGCCACGGCGGAGGATCTCGACGAGGCGGAGGCGCTGGTCGTGCGGATGGGGGAGCCCGATGTCCAGGTCCCCGAGTTCAACGACCTGGACACCCGGTTCCATGTGCACATCGCCCGCAGTTCCGGCAACGAACTGACCTCCACCCTCACCTCCGCCGTCCGTGAATCGGTGCGCCCGCTGATCCTGCGGGCCCTGGAGGAGGCCGAGGACTGGCCGGGCACGGCCGCCGCCCTGAACGCGGAACACGCCGAACTCCTGCGGCTGGTGCGTGCGGGTAAGGGGGCGAACGCCGCCGACCTGGTCGAACGGCACATCCGCAGCCTCCACGGCACGCTGGTCGACGAGAAGTCCGAGCGGTCGTAGGGGTCGGTCCCCGGGTGATGGGCGTGGGACGTGACGTGCGCTCATTGTGAATTGTCAGGGGCATGATCATCGCTGGCGCGCCGCACCCTTCACGTTCTGGACCGAGGCTAGTATGGTCGGACCATTAAATGGAGAAACGATCGGAGAGACCCATGCGTATCGGACTCTTCGCCACCTGTCTGGGAGACACGCTCTTCCCCGAGGCGGTGAAATCGACCGCGGTCCTGCTCGCCCGACTGGGCCACGACGTGGTGTTCCCGCCCGGGCAGACCTGCTGCGGCCAGATGCACGTCAACACCGGATACCAGCGCGAACCCGTGCCGCTGGTGCGGAACTTCGCCGAGCAGTTCGGTGACGCCTCGATCGACGCCGTCGTCATGCCGTCCGGCTCGTGCGCGGGCTCGGTCCGGCATCAGCACGAGATCGTCGCCGAGCGGTACGGGGACGCGGCGCTGCGCGCGGGTGTCGCCACCGTCAAGGCCAAGACGTACGAGCTGTCGGAGCTCCTCGTCGACGTCCTGGACGTCACCGATGTCGGCGCGTACTTCCCGTACCGCGTGACGTACCACCCCACCTGCCACTCCCTGCGCATGCTCCGCGTCGGTGAGAAGCCGCTGAGGCTGCTCCGCGCCGTCGACTCCATCGACCTCGTCGAGCTCCCCGAGGCCGACGCCTGCTGCGGTTTCGGCGGCACCTTCGCCGTCAAGAACGCCGAGACGTCGACGGCGATGCTCCAGGACAAGATGCGCAACATCGCCACCACCGGAGCCGAGGTCTGCACCGCGGGCGACTCGTCCTGTCTGATGCACATCGGCGGCGGACTCTCGCGCATCGCCTCGGGCACCCGCACCCTGCACCTCGCGCAGATCCTCTCCTCCACCCGCACCTCGCCGTACGTCCCGACGGAGGCCGTCCGATGAGCAGCACCTTCCTCGGCATGCCCGCCACCCCGCCCCGTTCCCCGTACGGGACCGGCAATCTGCGCGGCGACCGGACGTTCCCCGCCGCCGCCCACGACGAACTCCGCAACGAACAACTGCGCCGCAACCTCGGCAGGGCCACCCACACGATCCGCGCCAAACGCCTGAACGTCACCGGCGAACTGCCCGACTGGGAGCAGCTGCGCGACGCCGGTTCGGCCATCAAGACCGACACCATGAACCGGCTCCCCGAACTTCTGGAACAACTGGAGCGGAAGGTCACCGAGCGCGGCGGCACCGTCCACTGGGCGCGCGACGGAGTCGAGGCCAACGAGATCGTCACCCGGCTCGTCAAGGCGACGGGCAGCAGCGACGTCATCAAGGTCAAGTCGATGGCCACCCAGGAGATCGGCCTCAACGAGCACCTCGAATCGGTCGGCATCACCCCGTACGAGACGGACCTCGCCGAACTGATCGTGCAGCTCGCGCACGACAAGCCGTCGCACATCCTGGTCCCCGCGATCCACCGCAACCGCGACGAGATCCGGCAGATCTTCCTCAAGGAGATCCCGGGCGTCGACCCGGGCCTCGACAACGTCCCGGCGCATCTCGCCGCCGCGGCCCGCGCCTATCTGCGCGAGAAGTTCATGACGACCAAGGTCGCGATCTCCGGTGCCAACTTCGGCATCGCCGAGACCGGCACCCTCTGTGTCGTCGAGTCCGAGGGCAACGGCCGCATGTGCCTGACGCTGCCGGACTCCCTGATCACCGTCATGGGTATCGAGAAGGTGCTGCCGCGCCATCAGGACCTCGAAGTCTTCCTGCAGTTGCTGCCGCGCTCCTCCACCGGCGAGCGGATGAACCCGTACACCTCGATGTGGACCGGGGTGACGCCCGGCGACGGGCCGCAGGACTTCCACCTGGTCCTGCTCGACAACGGACGCACCGCGGCGCTCGCCGACCGGATCGGGCGCGAAGCCCTCAACTGCATCCGCTGCTCGGCCTGCCTCAACGTCTGCCCGGTGTACGAACGGGCGGGCGGCCACGCGTACGGATCGACGTACCCCGGACCGATCGGCGCGGTCCTCACCCCGCAGCTCGCCGGGATGCACGCGGCCAAGGACGACCCCAACAGCTCGCTGCCGTACGCCTCCAGCCTCTGCGGAGCCTGCTTCGACGCCTGCCCGGTCAAGATCGACATTCCGTCACTGCTGGTCGAGTTGCGCCACCAGCACACCGAACAGTCCGGCACGACGGCGGAGAAGCTGGCCATGAAGGCGGCGGCCGGAGTGATGAAGCGGCCGAGGCTGTTCACGGCCGCACAGAAGGGGGCGGCGATCGGCCGCGTCATCGCCGGACGGGACGGGAAGATCTCGCATCTGCCACCGCCGTTCAACGGCTGGAGCGACAGCCGCGACACCGCCGCCCCGCCGAAGCAGTCGTTCCGCTCCTGGCTGGCGTCGGCCGAGGGAGCCGCGACGATGCGGGCCGCTGCAGACGAGCACGAGAAGAACGCCGCTTACGAGCGCGAGAAGAGCGCCGCCGACGAGCACGAGAAGAACAAGAAGGAGGAGAAGTGACGACCGCTCGCGACACGGTGCTGGGCAGGATCAAGGACGCCCTGGCCCTCGCGCCCACCCCGGACACCACCGTCCCGCGCGCCTACCGTACCGGCCGTACCCTCCCCGACGACGAGCGCCTGGCCCTCTTCACCGACCGGCTCGTCGACTACAAGGCACACGTCCACACCTGCACCGCCGACCGCACGGCCGCGACCGTCGCCGAGGTGCTGCGGCAGCGCGGCGCCCGGCGGATCGGGGTGCCGGCCGGACTCGACCCGGCGTGGCTCGGCGTGTACGACGGTGAGGTCCAGCAGGACACCGACACCATCCCGGCGCCCCGGCTCGACGCCCTGGACGGCGTCGTCACCGCCTCGGCCGTCAGCTGCGCCGAGACCGGCACGATCTTCCTGGACGGCTCGCCCGACCAGGGGCGGCGGGCGTTGTCCCTCGTCCCCGATCTGCATGTGTGCGTGGTCGACCTGTCGAGCGTCGAGGTCGGGGTACCGGAGGCGGTGGCCCGGCTCGTTCCCGAGCGGCCTACGACGTTGATCAGCGGTCCCTCGGCCACGTCCGACATCGAGCTGGAACGGGTGGAGGGCGTGCACGGTCCGCGCACGCTGGTGGTGGTGATCCGGACGGACGTGTAGGAGCGGGGTCGCGCGGTCTGTCGGCCGCGCGACCCGGGTGCTCAGCCGTGTGTGACCGTCACCGTCGGCGCGAAGCCGACGCGTGTCGTGGCGGCGTCCTGCGCCCAGCGGACGTCCACCGAGTCCCCGTCCACCTGAACCCCGCTCACCACCGCGTCGAGCGGGGCCGCGTCGGGCTCCGCGGTCAGCGAGGCGAGCGCCACCAGCACCACCGTGCCCTCTGCGGCCGCGGACAGCCGGGGCACCACCGCCCAGCGCGTGTACGCCGTGCCCTGCGGGGCCCGTACCGCATCCCGCGTCTCCCAGCCGTGCAGGCCGTGCAGCTCGGACGCCACCGCGTCGTCGAGGCCCGTCGCCCAGCCCGTCTGCTCCACCCGGGCCCCGGCCGGCGCGCCGACCACCCGGTGCACCCGCAGCTCGTAACGGCCACGCACCACGGTGACGCTCTCCACCCGCATCCCCGGCACCATCGGCGCACCGGACGTGAACACCGGGCGGTGCCAGGACGCGGCCCACCCCCACCCGTCGCCGCCACCGGCGCCCAGCGCGCGGACGACTCGGCGACCGCTGCGCACCCCGGCGACGACCACGGCCAGATGGTT
Organism: Streptomyces sp. NPDC057543; assembly: GCF_042801895.1. Classification (NCBI taxonomy): domain Bacteria; kingdom Bacillati; phylum Actinomycetota; class Actinomycetes; order Kitasatosporales; family Streptomycetaceae; genus Streptomyces; species Streptomyces sp. NPDC057543. The sequence continues at coordinate 26,640 of NZ_JBHVFF010000030.1, forward strand.
GTCCGCCGTGTTCGCGCTCGACGTGGGTCCGGTCACGGTGGAGTACGACTGACGGCTGTACAGCGGATCGTCCGCCACCCCCGACTCGCCCTCGTGCGGGCGCACATGGTCGCTGCCGTGGTTGTGCAGCCGTACGATCCCGTCCGCCCGGGTGGACTGGACGAGCAGTCCGGGCGCGGGCAGCGCGAGCACCCGGTCGGGGCCCTCGCTGGGTGCGGGCTCCTCGGTCGCCGTCCACAGTGGATGGCCGTCCGGGGCGAGCAGCGAGACGAATGCCTTGGACGCCCAGTACGGCGAGGCGGGGGCCGAGTAGTTCTGCAGTGTCGCCTCGTGCGGGCCGTGCCAGCCCAGGTTCAGCAGCCCGTCCGTACCCGTCGCCCCGCGGTCCAGGAAGTAGCGCAGCGACCCGTTGATCACCCGACGGGAGGCGCCCGGCGTGAGCGGGGTGTGCCCGGTGACGGCGCCGAGCGCGACCGACGAGGCGGCCGCGAAGCGGTACGTGAGCGAGCGCCCGAAGTGGATCGGCGCACCGTCGCCCCCGAACATCAGCGAGAAGCCCTCCAGGTGCTCGCGCAGCCGACCGCCGTAGTGCGCGGACAGCTCGGCGTCGCCCGACAGATGCGCGTCCAGGACGGGGTAGAGGTGCAGCGCCCAGCCGTTGTAGTGGTCGAAGGCGCGGCCGTCGCCGTCCGCGTACCAGCCGTCTCCGCGGTACCAGCCCTCCATCAGGTCGAGGGCGCGCTCCTTCGCGCGTGCCGTCTCCGCGTCGCCGCGGCCCACGGATTCGAGGAACGCGGCCACGGAGTAGGGGAACAGGTACCAGTTGTTGGGCGAGGGGGTGTGCCGCAGCGCGTCGCGCAGCCACTCCTCGGCACGGTCCCGCACACCGGACTCCAGGCGGTCCCAGAGCCACGGCCGGGTGAGCCGCAGTCCGATGGCGACCGACGCGGACTCGACCATCGGCTGACCGAAGACGGAGTGGTCGCGGATCAGTGGCCACGACTCGGCATCGTCCCGGCCGGGCGTACGGGTACCGGCGGTGAGGCCGTCGGCGTACCGGTCGAGCCAGCCGTGCGGGTCCTTGCCGTCCGCGCCCGCCACCCGGAAGGCTGCGGCGAGGAAGGTACGCGCGTACCCCTCCAGACCGTCGGAACGCACCCCGGACGCGGACGGCCTGCCCGGCAGGTCCAGCAGCGCACCGCCCGGAGTGGCCCATTTCCAGGCGGCCTTGAGCAGTCCGTCGGCCGCGGCCTCCCAATGCGCACGGGTGTAGCCGGTGTGAGGGCTCAACACCAGGTTGTCGGCGGGGAGTTCGAGGGTAGAGGTCGGGTGGGGTGCGGTCATGCGAGGAATGCCAGCCTTTCGCGTCGTACGGGATGGGTGAATCCGTCACCCGCGGCCCAGCGGCCGGCCTCGCCGACCGCCAGATCGACCAGTCGCCGCCATTCGTTGCCCTGGGAGCCTGCGAGGTGCGGGGTGATCAATGCGTTGTCGCACTCCCAGAGCGGGTGTGCGGCGGGCAGTGTGTCGGGTTCCGTGACATCGAGGATCGCCCGGATCCGGTTCTGCCGGAGGACGTCGGTGAGCGCGTCCTGGTCGATGACGGCGCCCCGCGCGGTGTTGATGAGCACGCCGTCCGGGCGCATCGAGGTGAGCAGTTCGCGGCTGACGAGCCCGCGGGTGGCCGGCAGCAGCGGGGTGTGGACGCTCACCACGTCGCTGCGCGCGAACAGTTCACCGAGGCCGACGGGCCGGACGCCGAGCGCGGCCGCCTCCGCTTCGGAGACGTACGGGTCGTGGAGCAGCACCGGCAGGTCGTAGGGCCGCAGCAGCTCGATGACGCGCCGGCCGATCAGCGAGGCGGACAGAATCCCGACGGTGCGGAGGTAGTTCCCGACGTCGGTGGAGGTGGCGAGCGCGTCGTCGCGGCGGCGCTCGGTCCGGTAGTCGCGGGCCCGCTCCAGCGCACGCTTGCCCGAGAGCAGGATCATCGCGACGGTGTACTCGGCCACCGGCAGGGCGTTCGCGGCGGCTGCCGACGACACCTCGATGCCGCGTTCCCAGCAGGCCTCGGTGATGTGACCGCGGATGGAGCCCGCGGTGTGGACGACGGCGCGCAGGTGCGGCGCCGCGTCCAGGGCGGCAGCGTCGAGCGGCGGACAGCCCCAGCCGGTGACCAGAACCTCCACGTCCGCCAGCACGGCGCGGGCCCGTTCGGTGGCGAAGTCGTCGAGAGCGGGCAGGGGCGCGAGGTCGCACACCTCGCCGAACGCGGCCAGGGACCGGGCGTCGAGGAGTGCGGAAGCGGCCTCCGGCTTCATGGCGGCGGCCGCGCGCGGCCGGTTCGGGCTTTCGGGGGCGGTGGGGCCGGTGGGTGTGGTGCTGGGCATCTTTCTCCTGATACGGGGATGGAGGGTGGCGACCCGGCTACTTGACGGCGCCCGCGGTGAGACCCGACTTCCAAAACCGCTGGAGCAGGGCGAAGGCGAGGATCAGCGGCAGGACCGCGAGCAGCGAACCCGTGATCACGACGGGGTAGTACTCGGGAGAGACGGTGGCGGCACTGTTCCAGGTGTAGAGCCCCAGGCTGACCGGATACAGGTGCTGGTCGGAGAGCATCACCATCGGCAGGAAGAAGTTGTTCCAGATCGCGGTGAGCTGGAAGAGGAAGACGGTCACCAGGCCCGGTCCCAGCATGCGCAGGGCGACCCGGAAGTACGTGGTCAGCTCCCCGGCGCCGTCCAACCGCGCCGCCTCCAGGACCTCGTCCGGTACGTACCCCCGGCTGAATATCCGGCCGAGATAGACACCGAACGGGTTGAAGAGCACGGGGATGAAGACCGACCAGAAGGTGTTGACCAGGCCGGTGCCGGACGCCATCAGATACAGCGGCAGCGCGAGCACCGTCTGCGGCACCATCACCGCTGCCAGCACCAGCCCGAAGAGCTTCTCCTTGTGCGCGAAACGGTACTTGTCGAAGGCGTACCCGCAGGCGATGCTCACCAGCGCACCGAGCGCGGCGCCGAGCACCGAGTAAAGGAGACTGTTTCCGTACCACCGCCCGTACAGTCCGCCGTCCATCGCGAACAGGTCCTTGAGGTTCCGGCCGAAGGAGAAGTGGTCCAGCGACAGCACATCGCTGCCGAACAGGGCGTCGCGGTCCTTTGCGGCGGCGAGCACCAGCCACAGCACGGGCAGCAGCGTGTACAACACCGAGATGCCGACGACGAGATTGACGACGGAGCGGCCGAGGAGTCGGGGCCGCGGGGCGGCGGTGGTGGTGCGGACGGTGCTCGTGGCGCTCATCGGGCGTCCTCCTCGGGGGCGCCGGCCCGGTTCGTCCAGCGGGTGACCCCGTAGGAGAGGGCGATCGTGCAGATGAGCAGGACGACCGAGGCGGCCGCGGCGAGACCGTAGTTGTTACGGGTGAACGCCGCGTCGTAGATGTACATGCTGGGCGAGAACCGGGAGTTGATCATCGGTGTGGCCTGGCCGAGCAGCATCGGCTCGGTGAACAGCTGAAGAGCGAAGATCAGGGTGAACATCGCGACCATCACGATCGACGAACGCACCAGTGGGGTCTTGACCTGGAGTGCGGTACGGACCGGTCCGGCGCCGTCGACCACCGATGCCTCGATGACTTCGCGGGGCACGGCCTGCAGCGCGGCGTAGAACACGACCATGTTGTAACCGAGGTTGCTCCACAGGGCGATGTTCACGATCGACGGCACGACGGTGTGCACACCGAGGAAGTCGATGGTGATGTCGGCCCGGGCGAACAGGTCGATCACCGGGCTCAGCCCCGGCGTGTACAGATACAGCCAGATGACGGCGGCGATGATGCCGGGCACCGCATGCGGCAGGAACAGTCCGAGCTGGGCCCAGGACCGCAGCCGTACCACCCCGGAGTCCAGCAGGAGCGCGAGGGCGAGTGCGCCGGTCACCATCAGCGGGATGTAGATCAGGCAGTACAGGACGACGGTGCCGAGACTGCTGAGGAACGTCGGGTCGGTCAGCACGGCGGTGTAGCTGCGCAGCCCGACGAACACCGTGCGTTCCGGGCCGAAACCGAGCCCCGGCTGGTCGTCGCCGAAGAAGCTGAGCCATACGGCCGTCCCGACGGGGATCAGGAAGACCGTCACGAGGAGGATGAAGAAGGGGGTCATCAGGGCACCGCACGCGCCGAGTTCACGGCGTCCGGCGGGCCTGCGCGCAGCGCGCGCCGACACGGTGGCCGATGGGGATCGCGACGGTTGCGCGGTGGGGCTCGGGGGGGTGGAAGCGGGCGCCGTGAGGGGTCTGGTCATCGGTGTCACCTGCCTCTCTGCTGCTGGGAAGGGGGAGGGCGGACGGGGGATGGGGATGAGGCCGGTGGAACGGCTCGGGTCAGCTGCTGTGTTCGGTGGTCGTGAGCCCCAGTGCCCTGAGGTCCGGCATGGTGCCCCGCTGGGTCGCGCGCACGGCGTCGATCAGCGAGCCCTGGCCACCGCCCACCCGGGCGAAACCGTCCTGCATCACCCGCTGGGTGGCGGACATCCGGGGCCCCCAGGTCCAGCCGTCCCTGATCTTGTGTGCCTCCTGTTCGAAGAGGGCGTAGATGTCCTGGCCGCCGTAGTAGCCGCGGTCGAAGGCCTCGCGGCCCACGGCGACGAGGGCGGGGGCGGCCGGATACTGGCTGCTGGTGCCACTGGAGAGCCTGGCGCGCAGCGCGTCGGGGTGTGAGACCTGCCACTCGATGAACTCCAGGGCGGCCTCGGGGTGTTCGCTGCTCGCCGTGACCGCGAAGGTGGACCCCCCGTGAGTGCCGAGCGCGGAATCGGACTCCTTCCACCGGGGCAGCGGCGCGATGCTCCAGTTGCCCTGCTGCGCGGGCCGGGCGTTCATCTGTGCCCCGGCGTCCCAGGCGCCGCTGAGCCGGACGAGGACCAGACCGTTGCTGACCTGGGCGTCGTACTGGCGGCTGTCGACCGCGTTCACGAAGACCAGGTCCTGGTCGATGAGCCGCTGCCAGTATGCGGCGACACGCCGGCTGGGCTCATCGGCGAGCGATACGTTCCAGGCGCCCGCCCGGGTGTCGAACCACTGGGCGCCGGCCTGCCAGGCGAACGAGGCGAACTGCGGGGCGCCGTCCGTGGCGAAGGTCGCCAGCCTGCGGCCGGGGGCCTTGCGGCGTACGGCGCGGGCCACGTCCTCGAACTCCTCCCAGGTACGTGGGACTTCGAGGCCGTATCGGGCGAAGAGGTCGGTGCGGTAGTGCATCACCATCGGTTCGACGTCCAGCGGAACGCTGAAGACGCGCTGCTCGAAGGTCGTCTGGCCGAGTGCCTGCGGCAGCAGCTTGGCGCGCAGGCCGTCACTGACCATGTCGGTGATCTCACGGGCGACGCCGTCGATCGCGAAGCCGGGCACCTGGGGGTATTCGATCGTCGCGACATCCGGTGCGTTGCCCGCCCGTGCGGCGTTGCTGAGCTTCGCGTAACCGCCGAGACCACCTGAGGGAATCTGCTGGAAATCGACCTGGACGGTGTCGTGAGTACGGTTGAACGCGTCCACCACCTCCTGGCTGCCGCGCAGGGCGGACCAGAAGGTGATGTGCGTAGCGTTCCGGCCGGCCTTGCCGCCCGTGCTGCTCGTGCTGCCTGATCCTGATGATTCGCCGCTGCCGCCGCAGGCGCTGAGCGCGCCTGTCAGAGGCAGGGCGGCGATCGTGGCGAGCACGGATCGACGGCTCCGTCGACCGGGCATGTGTGCCTCCCGCGGCTCCTGAATCGGGTCACGGGGAATCTTGATCGGCTGATCGGTTCGGGTCAATAGATCGCTCAGAAGAAAATCAAAGCGGTCAAACGCTCACTTGCTGCCAGGGGACGGTGCCTGTGCTGATCCGCGTACCACGAGCGTGGGCAGGAGTTCCGTCCGGCGCACCGGGCCGCTCTCTCCGGCCGCCCCGGACAGCCGGTGGAGCAGCAGCTCGGCGGCGGCCCGTCCGATCTCCGCCTTCGGTGGCGCCACCGCCGTCAGCGGTGTGCTGCCGAGGGCCGCGACCACGTCGTCGTACGCCACCACCGAGCAGTCCCGCGGCACATCGACACCGCTCTCCGCCAGCCGCTGCACCAGCATCAGCGCGTCCACGTCGCCGTGCAGCACGGCCGCCGTGGCGCCCCTCTCCCGCAGGAGAGCGGCGAGGTCGAGGGCGGTGCGGGTGTCGGACGCGGGGGCGGTCGGGTCGGCGGCTCCCGCAGCCGGTGCGTCGGGGGCGGGGCCGGGCACCGCGTCAGGGGAGCTCAGCACGACCGTCCAGTCTTCCACCTCCGGACGGGCCGCGGCGATCTCGGCGAACGCCGCACGGATGCTGCGCGCCGTCGGACTGTCGTCCCGGGCGGCCAGCACGATGCGCCGGTGCCCCAGCTGCACCAGATGCTCCACGGCCAGATGCGTCCCGTACCAGTGATCGGAACAGACGGAATCCAGGGCGTGCAGCGCGCTGCCCGGCCGGGGGCGCCGTTCCATCAGCACGGTCGGTACTCCCAGGCCCGCCAGCCAGCCGTAATCCAGCTCCTGCGAGCGCGCATTGCGCCAGCGGGGCGCGATCAGCAGCCCGCGCGCCCCGTCCGCCAGCGCCCGCTCCACGAGCGCACGTTCCGCGCCGGCCGACTGGTGCGCGATGTGCAGCGCGATCCGTATCCCGGACTCCTCCAGGACGGTCCGGGCACCGTGCAATGTCTCGTACAGGTACGTGTGCCGGTCCGGGACGACGAGGGCGACCGCCCCGCCGGTCCCGGCGGATTCGTCGCCCCGCGGCGCCGGGACCCCGGAGGCCGGCTGGGCATCCCCCAACGGCCGGGCCACCCCGTGCCCGCGCCGCAGCCGCCCGACCCGGGCCAGTTCCTCGACGTCCCGCCGGACCGTGACCACCGAGACGTCCAGCTCGGCCGCGAGCGCACTGACCTTGACGGCGCCGCGCGACTCCACCACCGCCAGGATTCTCTGTCGCCTGATCTCAACCGGCTCCCGCATCGCTGTGGCCCCCTCGCCGTACCGCCGCGTTGTGCGTTTGAACGCTTCCTGTGAGCGCTTGGGGCGCAGCATAGCGATCACCCCTCCGCCGTACAGGCGCGGGAAACCGTCCCACACACCTCACCGATCCCAGGAGGCACTCTTGCCGGCCCAGCGCAATGGCACCTCACGTCAGCGAACGTGACACGGGCAGTGGAGGGGAGGGGCGTATGGAGATCAGGAAGGCAGCGGTTCGGGAGGAAGACGCGAAGAAACGAACGCCAGACGATCGAGAAGCGGCCGACGCGCTGAGTCGGCGGATTGCCGGTGCGATCGCCGCACAGCGCGACCGGTACAAGGCGCGGTTGCCGCTCTGTCGTCGTACCAATTCATCCGGTGATCTGGTGAAAAGGCGGCTGCTGGAAGGAGGGTGCGACACAGAATCGGAAACGCGGGGGCCTACCATCTGTTCCTGGCATGGACACCCTCACACTCTGGCAACTGGCCGCGCTCGCCGCGGCATCCGCACTCGTCGGCTTTTCGAAGTCGGCCGTCAGCGGCGCCAATACGATCAGTCTGGCAGTCTTCGCGGCCGTACTCCCGGCCCGCGAGTCCACCGGAGTACTGCTCCCGATCCTCATCGCAGGCGACGTGCTCGCCGTTCTCATCTACCGACGGCACGCCCACTGGCCGACTCTGCTGCGGCTCTTCCCCGCCGTGGCCGTCGGCGTGGTGGCGGGAACGGCCTTCATGATGTGGGCCGACGACGCGGCCGTACGGACATCGATCGGCGCGATCCTGTTGTTCATGGCAGGTGTCACCATCTGGCGGCGGAGGCCCGCGGCCACGGGCGGGGAGAAGTCCGAGGAGTCCGGTGAAACCTCGGTGAGCGGCAGGATCAAGGCGGGCTCGTACGGGGTGCTGGGCGGCTTCACCACCATGGTCGCCAATGCGGGCGGCCCCGTCATGTCGCTCTATCTGCTTTCCGCCGGCTTCCGGAAGCTCGGCTTCCTGGGGACGTCGGCGTGGTTCTTCCTCATCGTCAACACGTCCAAGGTGCCGTTCAGTGTGGGCCTGGGCCTCATCGACGCGCAGTCGCTGCTGCTGGACGCCTGCATGCTGCTGTTCGTCCTCCCCGGCGCCTACATCGGCCGCAAGTGCGTGGACCGTATCAACCAGAAGCTCTTCGAGCAGCTGGTGATCGGCGCGACCGTCCTCGGCGGTCTCCAGCTGCTCCTGCGCTGACCGCACACGGCGTTCCGTACCGCCACCGCACACACCTCAGCCCTCCCCGACAGCGGCTCGCCGCGACCGGGAAGGGCTGAGAACAAGGCGTGGGCGGGGCAGGGTCAGACGATGCCTTCCTCGATCTCCGCCTGCTCACGGGCGTTCCCGTACGCCGACGGCGTGCTGTACGAACGGCGCGCGACGAACCACCACACCGTGGCCAGGGCCAGCACCGCGACCAGCGCGATCGACGCGTAGTTCATCGAATCGACCGTCACCGGGGACGACTGCGGAAGCAGGAACAGCACGGTCACGATGGCGACCCACACCACGGCGATCCAGCCGATCGGCTTGCTCCAGCGGCCCAGGTGCCACGGCCCGCGCTCGAACCGGCCACCGGAGCGCAGCTTCAGGAAGATCGGGATCGCGTAGGCGGGTGTGATGCCGATGACGTTGATCGCGGTCACCGCACCGTACGCGGTGGTGGAGTACAGCGACGGCAGTGCCAGCACTCCGGCGACGACGACCGACAGCCACACCGCGTTGACGGGCGTCTGGGTGCGCGCGCTCACCTTGTGCCACAGTGCCGAGCCCGGCAACGCGTTGTCACGGCTGAACGCGAACACCATCCGGCTGGCGGCGGCGACCTCGGCGTTGCCGCAGAACAGCTGAGCCGCGATCACGATCAGGAGCATGGCCGTGGCCCCGGAGGTCCCCAGCGCATCGATCAGGATCTGCGCCGGGGGCACCCCGGTCTTGCTGTTCTGGGTCCCCGCGTAGTCCTGGATCGCGAAGGTCAGCCCGGCGAGCAGGATGAACCCGGCGATCCAGGAGACCCAGATCGCGCGGACGATGCCCTTGGCGGCCGTCACCGAGGCGTTCGACGTCTCCTCCGACAGGTGGGCGGAGGCGTCGTAGCCGCAGAAGGTGTACTGGGCGAGGAGCAGGCCGATCGCCGCCACGTACAGCGGGTTGTGCCAGCCGGTGTCATTGACGAACTCGGTGAAGACGAACGACGGCGACTGATGGTGCGAGGGCACGATGGCCAGCACGGCGACGATCACCGCGACACCGGTGAGATGCCACCACACACTGATGGAGTTGAGCACGCTGACGAGGCGGACGCCGAACAGGTTCAGCACGGCATGCAGCAGCAGGATGCAGACAAAGATGATCATTGTCTTGCCCGGTGTGGGCGTGAATCCCCACTGCAGATTCATCAGCGCACCGGTGAACAGCGCGGCACCGTAGTCGATACCGGCGATCGCGCCGAGCAGCCCGAGCAGGTTCAGCCAGCCGGTGTACCAGCCCCACTTGCGGCCGCCGAGCCGGTCGGCCATGTAGTACAGCGCCCCCGACGTCGGGTAGGCGCTGGTGACCTCGGCGAGCGCCATGCCGACGCAGAGCACGAAGAGGCCGACACCGGCCCAGCCCCAGAGCATCACCGCCGGGCCACCGGTCGACATGCCGAAGCCGTACAGCGTCATGCAGCCGGACAGGATGGAGATGACGGAGAAGCTGATGGCGAAGTTGCCGAAGCCGCCCATGCGGCGGGCGAGCACCGGCTGGTAGCCGAGTTCACGCAGCCGCGTCTCCTCGTCCTTCGGTGGGGTGGCCTCCGCACCCGACGTGGTCGGGGTGGATATGGACATGAGAAGAACCTCCGTGAGCGGGATCGGGAAGGGACGGACAGGGACGGAAAGGGATCGGCTGGAAGGGATGATGGGGGCCGCCGTGCGGCGTCACCACACCCCGGCTCAGTCGTGCGGCCCCCGTTTGGGGTCGGGAGACACGGCGAGACAGCGGTTCCGGGCACGCAGGAACACTTCCTCGGCGCCTCCCGGGCTCTTGGGGTCACGTGTGCGGTACACCCAGGGAACCGAGGTGAAATAGGGACCGAGTTCCCGGAACACCGCTGCGGCGTCGGCGAATTGGAGTGCTCCCCACAGGGCGTGGGCCAGATGATTCAGATCGGGCAGGGAGTGGGAGACCGGAGCCGTGCGACGGAACCAGAGTTCCAGCGCCCGTGCCGCGTCCCGTTCGGCGTCCTCGGTGACCCAGTGGAGATCCAGCGCCTTCTCGTGCCCGTGCTCGCGGCGGTAGCGCTCGACCCGCACGTACAGCGGCAGCACATGCAGCGCGGAGCCGTCGGGCGCCGAAGAGGCCGCCCACTGGACGAAGTTGACCGCTTCGGAGAGCATGCCGCCCGCCTTGCGCGCATACACGAACTGGAGCATCCGGTGGTAGGCCTCGCGGTTGTACGGATCACGCTTGTCGGCCTCCGCCAGCAGTCCCCACGGGCCGGGGAAGAGCATCGGCCCCGGCGGATGGAGCCGGTGCTCCGCCAACTGCTGGTGCTCGTCCAGTTGGGACAGGGCCAGCAGGCACACCCAGGGCACGGGGTCCGCGGGCGAGGTGTGCGCGGCCGCCCGGCAGGCCCCCCAGGCCTCCTGCCACAGCTCCTGTGCGCGGTGATGGCCCTCGCGGTGGGCCCGCACGGCCCGCTCCACGACGACCCGGGCATGCATCACGGCAGCCGCGACGCTCCTAGGTTCCTCGGTCTGCCACGCCTGCACCGCGTCCGAACCGGCGGCAACCGCCCCGAGCACCTGTGTGCGTTGGGTCCACAGCGTCCAGTCCGGCGTACTCTCCAGCAGATTCCGCATCGACACCCAGCGCCCGGTGCGTAAATCCTGTAGAGCGACACGCAATTCATTGTCATGGCCGGCCGGGTGGTAGACCGGACGGAAATCATTGTTGGCCATGGACGCGTCCTGCCCCCGTGCAACGGGACGGCATGCGACGGCCGGAAGATCTCCTCAGCACGTCACGCAACCCGGCGGTGGCATGGAGCCCGTGCGGAAGCGGAGAGCCCGGGAGCCGGTAACTCGGCGTTCGGGGTGGGGTGTCGGTGTCATCAATCCTCAAGGACGTGGGGGGTGAGGCAGCTGTTGAAATGTGAACTGATCGAAAGCGTCCGGTTGTTGCTCGGCGGTGAGTGTAAGGCCAGTTGTGTCCGGCGCCGGACCGATTCGCGGATCTTACTCAAGTCGAGCTATCCATAAGGACGTTGATCAGCATTCGGCTGTTCCGGAAGTGCGCCCGGACGGGCCTTGACGTACGCGGTGGTCTGCACCACTCTGGGCGGCACAGTTCAGTGATCACGATTCCGTTCAAGCCGCAGAGCTTCCGCACAGCTGGAGTGTCGATGACAGGCCCGGTACTCGCCGTGGACCAGGGCACATCGGGAACCAAGGCTCTGGTGGTCTGCCCCGAGCGTGGCGTGATCGGTTCCGGTTCGGCGCCCGTACGGCCCCGGCACGGCGCCGGGGGAGCGGTCGAGGTCGACCCCGCCCAACTGCTCGACTCGGTCGTCGACGCCGGACGCCAGGCACTGCGGGAAGCGCGCGAGCCGGTGTCCGCCGTCGGTCTCGCCAATCAGGGCGAGACGGTGCTCGCCTGGGACCCGGACACCGGGCGGCCGCTCACCGACGCGATCGTCTGGCAGGATCGGCGCTCAGCCCGGATCTGTACCGAACTCTCCGCGTACGACGAAGAGCTGACACGGCTCACCGGGCTTCCGCTCGATCCGTACTTCGCCGCGCCCAAGATGGCCTGGATCCGCCGGGAACTGACCCGCGAGGGCACCGTCACCACCAGCGACTCCTGGCTCGTCCACCAGCTGACCGGCGCGTTCGTCACGGACGCGGCAACCGCGGGACGCACCCAACTGCTCGACCTCGACCAGGTCGGATGGTCACCCGCGGCCCTGGACATCTTCGGCCTCGGCGACGAACGCCTCCCCGCCGTCGTCGACTCCGACGCGCCCGTCGGTACGACGACCGCCTTCGGCGGCGAACTCCCGCTGACCGGACTCCTCGTCGACCAGCAGGCCGCCCTCCTCGCCCAGAACGCCCTGGACCCGGGCAACGCCAAATGCACGTACGGAACCGGTGCGTTCCTCCTCGCCCAGACCGGGTCCGCCCCGCGCCGCGGTTCCAGCGGACTCGTCAGCTGTGTCGCCTGGCGACTCGGCGGCCGTACGAGCTACTGCCTCGACGGACAGGTCTACACCGCCGCCTCCGCCGTCAACTGGCTCACCGGCCTGGGGGTGATCTCCGGCGCGGCCGACCTCGACCCGGTCGGCGCCGCCGTCCCCGACTCCGGCGGCGTCACGTTCGTACCGGCGCTCGCCGGACTCGCCGCTCCGTGGTGGCGCGGCGACCTGCGCGGCTCGGTGACCGGCCTCGGCCTCGACACCACCGCCGGCCACCTGGTGCGCGCCCTGTGCGAAGGCATCGCCGCACAGGTCGTCGAACTCACCGAGGCGGTCGCGACCGACCTGGGATCCCCGCTGACCTCACTCCGCGTCGACGGCGGCCTGACCCGCTCCGCACTGCTCATGCAGACCCAGGCCGATCTGCTGCAACGCCCCGTCGAAGTGTCCGCCCTGCCCGACGCCACCGCACTCGGCATCGGAGCCGTCGCCCGCCTCGGCCTCGACCCCGGGCTCCCGATCCGGCACGCCGTACCCGAATGGAAGCCCGCCGCCGTGTACGAACCCCGGATCGGCGCCGACGAGGCGGCCGAACGCCTCGCCGGATTCCGTGCGGCCGTACAGACCCTGCTGGAACATGCCTGACACGTCCGAGAGCCACGCGATGAACTGCACGATCACCACGACCGGAGACCTCACGGCAGGCCCGCCCGGGGATTCGGCGACCGAAGCGGCTGAACCTACCGAAATGCCGGTCTACGACGTCACCGTCGTCGGCGCGGGCGTCGTCGGCGCGGCCATCGCCCGCGAACTGGCCCGCTACCGGCTGCGTACCGCCCTCGTCGACGCCTCCGACGACATCGGCAACGGCACGTCGAAGGCCAACACCGCCATCCTGCACACCGGTTTCGATGCGGTACCCGGCTCGCTCGAAGCCCGCCTCGTACGCGAAGGGCAACACAGACTCCGCGCGTACGCGGCCGAGACCGGTATCCCCGTCGAACGCGTGGGTGCCCTCCTCGTCGCCTGGGACGAGGAACAACTGGCCGCGCTCCCGGCTCTGTTGGCGAAGGCCGAACGCAACGACTACCACGCGGCACGCCTCCTGGACGCCGACGAGGTGAGGATCCGCGAACCCCATCTGGGGCCGGGCGCCCTCGGCGCGCTCGAAATCCCCGACGAGAGCATCATCTGCCCCTGGACGACCCCGCTCGCCTACGCCACCCAGGCCGTACGGGCCGGCGTCCATCTGCACCTCAACTGCCGGGTGCGGCACATCGACAGCGGCGAGGACATCCACACCCTCACCACCACCCGCGGGACACTGCGCACCCGCCATCTGATCAACGCCGCCGGACTGTACGCGGACGAACTCGACCGGGAACTCGGCCACGACGACTTCACCGTCACCCCGCGCCGCGGCCAGCTTCTCGTCTTCGACAAGCTCGCCAGGGATCTCGTCAGCCACATCCTGCTGCCCGTGCCCACCGCCGCCGGAAAGGGCGTCCTGGTCGCACCGACCGTCTTCGGCAATGTGCTGCTCGGCCCCACCGCCGAGGAACTCGACGACAAGACCGCGACCGGATCGACCACGGACGGCATCGCCCTGCTGCGCGACAAGGGCCGTCGCATCCTGCCCGGACTGCTCGACGAGGAAGTCACCGCCGTCTACGCCGGACTGCGCGCCGCCACCGGCCAGGAGGACTACCGCATCCAGGACCACCCCGACCGCCGCTACATCGCCGTCGGCGGCATCCGCTCCACCGGACTCACCGCCTCCATGGCCATCGCCGCGCATGTCACCGAACTGCTCAGCGGCTCGGGCCTCGACCTCGGTACGCCGTCCGAACTACCGCCCGTCACCATGCCCAACCTCGGCGAGGCGTTCCCCCGCCCCTACCAGGATGCCGGACTGATCGCCGAGGACCCCGCCTACGGCACGCTCGTCTGCCACTGCGAACGGGTCTCCGCGGGCGAGATCAGAGACGCCCTCACCGGCACGATCCCGCCGCTCACCCGGGACGGCCTGCGACGCAGGACCAGGGCCGGAAACGGGCGCTGTCAGGGGTTCCACTGCGGGGCCGCGGTCCGCGCACTGTTCGAGGAGGCCCGGCCATGACACGGCACGAGCGGACCGTCGACGTACTGGTCATCGGGGGTGGTCCGGCGGGCCTCGGCGCCGGGGCCGAACTCGCCGCATCCGGTGCGGGCCGGATCGAGATCCTGGAGCGCGAACAGGTCGCGGGCGGCATCCCGCGCCACTGCTTCCACGGTGGGTTCGGCGACCGTGCCACCGGGGGAGGACCGATCCGCGCCATCGGGGGAGGCCGGACCGGGCCGGCGTACGCCCGGGAGTGCGTGGCCGCGGCCGAACGGGCCGGAGCCACCCTGCGTACCGGCGTCACCGTCACCGGCTGGGCCGGGCCGCTGACCGTCGACACCACCGCACCGACCGGACTCGAACGGATCAAAGCCCGCGCCGTCGTCCTCGCCACCGGCGCCCGCGAACGCCCCCGCAGTGCCCGCCTCGTACCCGGCGCGCGCCCACCCGGCGTCTACACCACCGGCGAACTCCAGCAGGCCGTCCATCTCCACCGGCAGCGGGTCGGCACCCGCGCTGTCGTCATCGGCAACGAACCGGTCAGCCGTGCCGCGGCCGACACCCTGCGCGTCGCCGGCCTGGACGTCGTCGCCATGGTCACCGACCAGCCGCCCTCCCGCCTCACGGCCCCGACCCGGTCCCGGGCCCGCACCCCGCTCCTCACCCATGCCACCGTCACCGCCCTGACCGGCCGCGACCGGCTCAGCGGAGTGGAACTGCGGCATCACGACGGCCGGATCACCACCCTGCGCTGCGACACCGTCGTCTTCACCGGAGACTGGATCCCCGACCACGAACTGGCCCGGCGTGCCGCGGTCGCCCTGGACCCCGGCACCCGCGGCCCCGCGTACGACGCCTCCTACCGCACGACGGAGAGCGGAGTCTTCGCCGTCGGCAATCTGCTGCACGGAGTGGAGAGCGCCGGCGTCGCGGCCGCCGAAGGAAGGGCCGTCGCCGCGCCCGTACTGCGTCACCTGGCGGCGGAAGCCTGGCCCACGGGCCGGCCGTCCCTCGCTGTCGACCCCCCACTGCAATGGATCGCACCGAACCTCGTCGGCCCCGGCGTGGACGCTCCGCTCCGCGGCCGCTTCAGCCTGCGCACCACCCGTAGACTCCACGCGCCGCTGCTCGTCGTCCGCCAGGACGGCCGGGTGCTCCACCGGCAGCGGCTGCTGCTGCCGGCCGTACCGGGCCGTCCGTTCCGGCTGCGCGCCGACTGGCTCGACCGGGTCGATCCGCACGGTGCGACCGTGCGGATCGCAGTGCGCTGACCGTACGTCAGGGAATCAGCAGCCAGTCGGAGCCGATCGCCGCCAGCAGGCCGATCCCCAGCAGCCAACTGCCCAGCCGTGTACGTCCGTTCCTGCTGAGTTCGATCACGATCCCGCACAGGATCAGCGCGAGCCCGTACACCCCGACCACCAGCACGGACGACCGGCTGGCGATCCGCAACGCGAGTACGACCGCCATCGCCGCCATGCCGACGGACGAGAGGACGATGCGCAGCCGTCTCGCCTGACGCGGCGTCAACCGTCGCTCGTCGGCCTCGGAGACGGCCTCGGACGCGATCTCCGGAACTGCCGCGGGCGCGGCCTCGGAGGCGGTCTCGGAGCTGGTCTCAGTGACGGCGTCGGTATCGCCCTCGGCCTCGGGAGCCGTGTCGGAAGCCGTCTCGGAAGCCGCCTGGGGAACCGTCTCGGGAGCGGTCTCGGAAGCGGCTATCGGGGTGTCCACGGCCTGGTCCTGGTCAGAAGTGCTCATGACGCCGGATCGTAATGGCTGCGGGCGCCCCTGTTCACCGCTCCGTACGTCCGGTGGCGATTGACGTAGGTGGTGACGGAGGAGGTGACGTAGGTTCGGGGCATGCCCGGACACCTCCTGATCCTCGGCGGAACCGCCGAAGCCCGACAGCTCGCCGCCGAGCTGACCGGGCCCGGCGGCGACGCGACGAGGCGCGTCACCACCTCGCTGGCCGGTCGGGTCGCCCGGCCCCGGATGCCAGCCGGCGACGTACGCGTCGGTGGCTTCGGCGGGCCCGATGGCCTTGCCGACTGGCTGCGCACCCGCTGCGTGGACACCGTCGTCGACGCCACCCACCCGTTCGCCGACACCATCAGTGCCAACGCCGCCACGGCCGCGAAGGCCACCGGTACCCGGTTGTTCGCGCTGCGCCGCCCTGGCTGGACGGCGCGCCCCGGCGACCGCTGGCACCCGGCCGACGACCTCACGGACGCCGCCGTACGACTGCCCGCCCTGGGCCGCCGGATCTTCCTCACCACCGGCCGCCTGGGCCTGGCCGCCTTCGTCACCGCCCCGGGAGCGGACCGGCTCCACTTCCTCGTACGGTCCGTGGAACCCCCGGAGCCCCCGTTGCCCCGGCACACCGACGTCCTCCTCGACCGCGGCCCGTACACCGTCGAAGGGGAGACGGCGCTGCTGCGTGACCACGCCATCGACGTCCTCGTCACCAAGGACAGCGGAGGCCCCGCCACCGCGGCGAAACTCACCGCGGCCAGGAACCTCGGTCTGCCCGTGGTCGTGGTCCGCCGCCCACCACCGCCCGACGGTGTGCCCGTCGTGCACGACGTGCCTTCCGCGCTCCAACTGTTGGGCCCGGAAGGCTGGTTCAGTCGCGACGCAGCAGATACGTATCCATGATCCAGCCCTTGCGGGCGCGCGCCTCGGCCCGCAGCTCCTCGATCCGGTCCGACACCTCGGCGAGGCGACCGGAGACCAGGATCTCGTCCTCGGTTCCCACGTACGCGCCCCAGTAGATGAAGAGGTCCTGGTCGAGATGGCGGGTGAACGCCTGCCGCGCGTCGAGCATCACCACCACGTCGTCGACCCCCTCGGGCCAGCCCTCGGCCAGCCGCCGGCCCGTCGTGATCTGCACCGGACGCGCCACCCGGTTCAGCCCTGTCCGGTGCTTGGCCAGCAGCGCGGAGACGCTGCTGATCCCGGGAACCACCTCGTGGTCGAAGGCGACCGCACCCCGGTCGAGGATCTCTTCGAGGATGCCGAGCGTGGAGTCGTACAGCGCGGGATCGCCCCACACGAGGAACGCCCCGCACTCGTCCTCGCCGAGATCCTCCGCGATGAACCGCTCGTACAGATCCGCGCGACGCCGACGCCAGTCGTCCACCGCGGGTGAGTAGTCCGACGTCCTGCGGTCCCGCTCCGGATCCCGCGCCTCGACGAGCCGGTACGCGGTGTTCTCCACGTGCACATCGAGGATGTCCCGCCGCAGCCCGGTCAGATCGGACTTCTCCTCACCCTTGTCGAGGATGAAGAACGCATCAGCCCTGTTCAGCGCCTTGACGGCCTGCAAGGTCAGATGGTCGGGGTCGCCCGCGCCGATGCCGATGACATAGATCTTTCTCACCGCACCGAGTCTGCCCCACGCTCCACCGTCCCCGGCGCCGGGGTCGAGGGCCCCGTCCGACGGACCGGCCCTACCGGTC
>NZ_JBHVFF010000031.1:0-44355 GCF_042801895.1 Streptomyces sp. NPDC057543
GTCCTCCGCCGGAGGACGGAACCGGAAGGTTCCTACCGGTGGGCGGGGAACTCCACCACCTGCTGGTAGGTCGGGCGGTTCTGCCAGTGGATGGACTTCTGCGCGATCCCGCCCAGCGGCCGGTGCACGATCGAGTCCGAGCACCACTGCTCGCCCGCCTTGCAGTTGTCGTCCCCCGGGTACACCTTTGCGGCAGGCTCCGCCGCGGCCCGCTTCAGGGACGTCAGCAGCGCGTCGCGGCAGCTGTCCAGGTCACCGTTCCCGCAGTACGTCCTGGCCAGCGGACCCTTGACCGGCTGCCCCAGGACCTGGCGCAGGTCCTTGTCCACGAAGCCCCACCAGCCGTACTGGAACGCCGAACCGCTGTGCGCCCCGCTCGGTCCGTGGCTGGCCGCCGGGGACTCGTCGGTGGCGAGGTTGGCGGTCAGCGCCCCGTACAGCCCGTCGCCGAGCCCCGGCCTGAACTCGGCCTCGACCAGCTGCGGCCACCACGCGTCCATGATCCGTACCGCGTCGGCGTAGCTGTACGTGTGCGACCCGGGACTGCTCTCCCTGCGCTGCGACCCCGCCGCCCGCCAGGCCTCCAACTGCTGGACCATGCCGTTCAGTTCCGGATCGGTGACCGGCCGGGAGCGGATAACCTTCAGCAGTTCGGGCAGCAATTGCTCGCCGCGCAGGTCGGTGACGGCGGCCTGGGCCATGGCCCGGGTCAGGGAGGCGCGGGTGACACCGCCCTCCTCGACCAGCTTCGCCACCCGGTCGTCCAGCAGGTCGGCCCGGTGCACCGCGCCGAGCCCGAAGCCCGCGGCCGCGTACCCCTTGGCCTGCTTGTTGTTCCAGGAGACGTAGTAGTCCTGGCCGCTGGAGTGCGGGTGCTCGGCGAACGGGGTGTACGCGGCGGTGTTGGCGGCCGGGTCGTACCCCTTCCACTCGTAGGTCCGCTCGGCCTTCACCGGCAGCGCCGGGTCGACCCCCGCCGCGCGCACGGGGTTCATGCCGCTGTTGTAGTACGCGGCGGTGCGGGAGTCCGCGTAGAACCAGTTGAACGCGTAGTCGATGTTGCTCGCCGCCCGCTGGAACGAGGCGGCGTCCTTGACGTACGACGGGTCGTTGAGCATCTGGAACCCGATGATCGAGTCGGCCTCGTGACGGTAGGTGGTACGCAGCGAGGTGTACGCGACGGGCTTGCCGCCCACGGTGGCCCGGTGGGTGACGATGCCGTAGTTCGTGCGCCGGACCTGCATCCGGTAGGAGCCCTTCGCCGTGGAGTCGGCGACGGTCGGCTTCCAGGAGTTGGTGCGCTCCAGCGTCTCCATGGCGGTGCAGGTGCCGCGGTAGAGGTAGTGCGTGGAGTCCTTGGTGGGTGCGGCGCCGTCGGGCTCGCACAGGTCGACGGCGTACGTGTCGGTGATGTCCTGGCCGGCCGAGGTGGCGCTCCAGGCGTAGTCCTGGCCGCGGCCCATCTGGATGTACATGCCGACACCGGCGAAGGAGACTCCCCGGGCGCTGATGCCCGGGCCCTGGAGCTCCTGGAGCATCATCAACTGCGGGGCGAAGTAGCCGGTCTGCGGCCCGAAGACGGCGATCGGGTTTCCGCTCGCGGTGTGCTTGCCGGAGACCAGCAGGGCGTTGGACATGCCGCGCTTCTGGGCACCGGAGCCGGAGCCCGGCAGCGAGCCCGCGGGGATGACTCCGTCGTCGTAGATGCCCTGGGCCTTCTTGAGCGTGGCCGGGGCCTTGACGGGGGCCTTGTTGTCGGTGCCCGCGGAGCCGGTGCGGTCGTAGATCAGGGGCTCGGCCGTGACGGACCCGCTGTCGGGCAGCGCGGTGCCGCGCGCCGTGGCGGGCTTGCCCGCGTACGGGAACGACGTACCGTCATGAACCGTCAGCACGGCCTCGGGATCCTCGCGCTGCCGGAACGACTCCCAGACCTTGGTGCCTTCGGCGACGCCGTACTTCTGCTGGGCGGAGAGCAGTGAGAGCGCCGCCTGCACCTCGCCGCCGCCACCGCCACCGAACTGGCCGCCTACCACGGAGGCGATCGAGATCAGGTCGGTCAGCTTGAACGGCTGGATCTCCCCGATGTTCGTGATGGCGTCGATCTTGCCGGTGAGGACGTACTCGCCGGGGAAGTAGCGGCCCTTCTTGGACTTCTCGCGGTAGGCGTTGATGCCGTCGACGTACGCCTGGGCGTCCGCCATGGCCTGTTCACCGCGGGCGCCCTCGTGGGTCCTGATGTACGCGACCTGGGCTTCGAGATCGGCCTCGGTGTACGGGGCCTGCGGCCAGAACTGCTGCTCCAGACCCTGGTTGGCCAGGGCGCCACCGGCGAACGAGGTCAGCTCGCCGCGTCCGATGTGCCGGAAGAGGTCCATCAGCCAGAGCCGGTCCTGGCCGGCGGCGAATCCGGCGCCGAACTCGGTGCCATAACGGGTGGTGCCCTTGATGTGCGGGACGCCGGACGCCTTGTCACGGGTGATGGT
Organism: Streptomyces sp. NPDC057543; assembly: GCF_042801895.1. NCBI lineage: Bacteria > Bacillati > Actinomycetota > Actinomycetes > Kitasatosporales > Streptomycetaceae > Streptomyces > Streptomyces sp. NPDC057543. Next base: position 2,484 of record NZ_JBHVFF010000031.1, read on the forward strand.
GACGTCGTCGCGGGGCGAGGTGACGGACTCGACCCGGTCCTTCGGGACACCGAACGAGGCGTCGTTGAAGAAGTCGGTCAGCTTCTGGTCGGTGAGACCGGTGTGCCCGGCCACCAGGCCGTTGTAGCGGTCGAGTTGGTCATCGCTGTGGGCAGGGTGCGTGCCGAACGCCTTGTTGCCGAGGATGTCGACGAGTGTGGCGTTGCCGTTCTCGCCGGGTGGCAGGATGTCGTCGCACTGCCCCTGGCAGTAGTCGGTGACGGGTGCGGGTTCCGCCGCGGCAGCGTCCGACCGGGGCGAGGCCGCGAGCAGAGTGGTGCCGAGCGCGAGAACCGCCGCGACGGTGGCGGCTCTGAACTTGACGGTGCGTGGGGGCATGCGTGCTCCTCCGAGAGGCCGATGGGCCGGAGGTTACTGGCGGTATGACTCGCCGGTAAGGTGAACAACGGTCACCTTTTCCGAATCATCACATGCCCCTTGCGCGCGCTCCCATGACGGCCGGTCATCTCGCATGCTGGACGTCATTCCAGGTGGATGGATCCGGATCGGGCGCTCGTACGTCTACTCCTCGACGCCGAAGTACGAGCGACGGAGGAGGCAGTGCGGTGGCCGGATTCCGGAGTCTTGCGAGACAGGCCCGCGACCCTCGGGGCGACCTGGCGCTGCGGCGGTATTCGCTGCGCAAGTGCCTGGAGCGGTTCGCCCCTTACGGGCATCGGGCGACCTGGGATCATCTGTGCGCCCGGCACGGGATCGGGCCCGAGGACCGGTCCCCCGATCCGGTGCGGCTGATGCGCGCGCTGGACGAGCTGGAGGCGGCGCGGGCCGTCTGGCTCGGTTACGAGGCGGGGTTCGCCGAGCGCCGCAGGCGGGAGAAGCACGACGGGCTGCGCAGGCCAAGCGCGTTCGACGACTGGCACCGGCGCGCCTGGGGCGGGTACGGGGTCGCCCGCTGCGCGGACCCGGAGGTGCACCCCGCGGCGCCGCTCGCCGAGGTCCTCGGCCGGCTGATCGCCGCCCTGGAGTCCGAGCCCGGCACGGCCTGCCCGGTGTGCGCGGGCACGGAGATCGCCTGGGCGTCGGAGCTGGGGTGCGAGCCGTGGTCGGGGCCGCTCTGCACGGGGTGCGGAATCCTGGTGCCGCAGCCGGTGCTCACGCCGGGGGCACTGGCGAAGGCCCGGAGCGAACGGCGCCGGGATCTGGCGTCGGCGGCGTAACGGGCGGGCACGATCGGCGCCCGGACCCGCCGGGCCCGTCCGGCGCTTACGCAGGCGGCCGAACGGCAACCGGCGGGCCCCGATCTACCGGCGGTCCGCCGACGGGCGCTCCGGCATCAGGCGCGAGCCGCTGATCCGCTGACCGGAGATGTCGTTCGGGTTGGAGAGCACACAATTCTCCAGCGACAGGCAGCCGCAGCCGATGCAGTCGGTGAGATGGTCCCGCAGTCGCCCCAACTGCTCGATGCGCTCGTCCAGTTCGGAGCGCCATGTGGCCGAGAGCCGCGCCCAGTCGTCACGGTTGGGGGTGCGCTCCTCCGGGAGTTCGGCGAGGGCGTCCCGGATGGTGGCGAGCGGGATTCCGACCCGCTGCGCCGCGCGGACGAAGGCGACCCTGCGCAGCGCGTCCCGGCTGTAGCGACGCTGGTTGCCGCTCGTGCGACTGCTGCTGATCAGGCCCTTGGCCTCGTAGAAGTGCAGCGCCGAGACAGCGGCACCGCTGCGCGCGGAGAGCTGGCCGACCGTGAGTTCCTGGAGCGTCTGTGGGATCTGGGGCACCCCTCCCACCCTACTTGGCCGCCCCGGGCCGGTCCGTCGTTGACAGGAACCGCACCGCCAACCATGCTGAGCAAGCGCTTAGACCGACCGGCAATCGAGGGGCGGTCCTGGACAGGCGTTGTGACGCCGGATGGCCGACAGCGGGAAGGGCAGGGACCAGGGACATGGCAGAGCCGAGGATCTTCACGTCCGCGCAGGAGCTGCGCGACGGGGTGGGCGAGCAGCTGGGGCACAGCGAGTGGCTGGAGGTCGACCAGAAGCGGATCGACCTCTTCGCCGAGGCCACCGGTGACCACCAGTGGATCCATGTGGACCCGGAGCGGGCCGCGACCGGCCCGTTCGGCACGACGATCGCGCACGGCTACCTCACGCTCTCGCTGCTGCCGGCACTCGTCCCGCAGATCATGCGGGTCGAGGGCATGAAGATGGGCATCAACTACGGGACGAACAAGGTCCGCTTCCCGTCCACCGTGCCCGTGGGTTCCCGGCTGCGCGCGACGGCCGTCCTGAAGAGCGTCGAGGAGGCCGGGGGCGGCGTGCAGGTCACCGCCGTCGTCACGGTCGAGCGCGAGGGCGGCGACAAGCCGGTCTGCGTGGCCGAGTCGGTGTCGCGCTACTACTTCTGACGGCGCCCGGTGCTACCGCTGGGCAGCCACCATGCGCAGTACGAGGTCGGCGTACAGCTCGCCGACCTCGTCCGGCGTCCGGCTGCCCTGCGCGTTGAACCAGCGCGCCACATCGATGCAGAGCGAGAGCACCGCGAGCGTGGTGCCCGGGATGTCTGGTACGTCGAACTCCCCGGCCCGCACGCCTTCGCCGATGATCCGGCGCACCACCGCGTCGCTCCTGCGGCGCAGCTCGACGATCTCGGCGCGGTGCTCCTCACCGAGGGCGTCGAGTTCGTACTGGACCACGCGGGCCGTGGTGTGCCGTTCGGCGTGCCAGCGGACGAAGGACCGTACGGCTTCGGCCAGCCGCTCGGCGGCCGTGCCGCCGCCGTCGGCCGCGGCCTCCAGGACGAACAGGGCGCGGTCGTGACCGATCCGGCTGATCCGGTGGAGCAGTTCTTCCTTGGTCTTGTAGTGGATGTAGAGCGCGGCGGGACTCATCCCCGCCCGGCCGGCGATGTCGCGGGTCGTGGTGGCGTGGTACCCACGCTCGGCGAAGGCGTCGACGGCGGCGACGAGGAGCCGCCTGGCCGCCTCGGGCGTCACCTCGGCCCACGGCGCACTGTCGCCGTCGGTCTCCTCCGCCGTGCTCATCGTCACTCGCCCCTCTCGTCAGCAGGACGAACACCATACCCCGAACCTGAGCAAGCGCTTAGGGCCCGTCCGGGCGGGATCGTCAGAGCTTCTGGAAGGGGTCGTGCTCGGCGAGGATCTTCTCCAGCCGGGCCTGGTCGACCCGGCTGACGATCTGTCCCGCTTCCTGACGGTCACGGATGACCTTGGCCAGGGTGAAGCAGGAGGTGACGAGGTAGAGGACGCCGATCGCGAGGAATCCGCGGACCCAGGCGTCGGCATCCAGGAAGTAGATACCGAGAGCGACCGCGGCCATCGCCACCCCGAAGGACGCGACGGCCTGCCCGTAGAAGGCCGCGGTGCTCTGCTGCTTGACCGATGCTGTCTCACTCATGGCGCCCAGCATCGGCCCACGCGGTGTGCACCACATCCGCCCCCGTACTCAGTCCGGTACTCAGACTCCCGTTCGAGCGGCGACGCAGCGGTCAGAAGGCGGAGACCCCCGTGAGCGCGCGGCCGATGATGAGCTTCTGGATCTGGCTGGTGCCCTCGTACAACGTCATCACCCGGGCGTCCCGCAGCAACTTGCCGACCGGGTACTCGTCGATGTAGCCGTAGCCGCCGAAGACCTGGAGGGCGTTGTTGGCGGCGCGGACGGCGGCCTCGGACGCGAAGAGCTTCGCCTGGGACGCGGCGGTGGCGAAGTCCTCGCCCCGGTCGATGAGGTCGGCCACCCGCCAGGTCAGCAGCCGGGCCGCGTCGACGTCCACGGAGATGTCGCTGATGAGTTCCTGGACGAGCTGGTAGCTCGCGATGGGCTTGCCGAACTGCTCGCGCTCGCCCGCGTAGCCCACGGCGGCGTCGAGGGCGGCCTGCGCGATGCCGACGCAGCCGGCCGCGACCGACATCCGGCCCTTGGCGAGGGCGGACATGGCGATCGAGAAGCCCTTGCCCGCCGGACCCAGGAGCGTCGAGGCGGGGACGCGGACGTCCTCCAGGACCAGCTCGGCGGTGGCCTGGCCGCGCAGGCCGAGCTTGCCGTGGATGGTGCGGCGACCGAGACCCGGGGTGTCGGTGGGGACCAGGAAGGCGGATATGCCCCGGTGGCCGGGAGTGTCCTCGGTACGGGCGAAGAGCAGCACCACATCGGCCCAGGTGCCGTTGGTGATGAACATCTTGCTGCCGTTGATGACGTACGAGTCCCCGTCCCGGACGGCCTTCGTCGTCAGGTTCCCGGCGTCCGAACCGGTGCCGGGCTCGGTGAGGCCGAAGCAGCCGATCGCCTCGCCCGCGGCGAGCCTCGGCAGCCAGTGCCGCTTCTGCTCCTCGTCGCCCCAGGCCGCGATCGTCTTGGTGACCAGGCCGAGGGATACGGAGACGATGCCGCGGACCGAGGAGTCGCCGCGGCCGAGCTCCTCGGTGACCAGGCAGTAGGCGAGGTGGTCGCCGCCCGAGCCGCCGTACTCCTCGGGGACGGTCAGCCCGAGGAAGCCGACGGAGCCCAGCTTCTTCACGATCGATTTGTCGACGTTCTCGGCCCGGTCCCATGCCACGACGTGGGGGGCGACCTCCCGGGCGACGAAGTCCTTGGCGAGCTGCCGGACGGCTTCCTGCTCCTCGCTGAGCTCCAGGTTCATCCTTCGACTCTCCACTTTTAATTAGCACTGCTAGTTTTTCGTTCGCAGGCCCTACTATGTGCCGCATGGCCCGACCGCGCAAGCCCCTCCTCAGCAGAGACCGCATCGTCGAGACGGCGAGCGCACTCGTGGACTCCGAGGGGCTCGACGCCGTCTCCACCCGCCGGCTCGCCGCCGAACTCGGGGTCAGCGGGCCCTCGCTCTACAACCACTTCCGCAACAAGGACGAGATCCTGGACGCGGTCGCGGACGCCGTGTCCGCCCAGGTCGATCTGTCGATGTTCGACGAGCCGGACGCCCGTGACTGGCGCACCGCCCTCCACGACTGGGCCGTCTCCTATCGTGCGGCGCTCGCCGAGCACCCGCACATCGTCCCGGTGCTCGCCCAGGGACCGGGCCGCCGCCCGGCCGGGCTGCGGGTGGCCGACGCGGTCTTCGGCGCGATGGTCAGGGCCGGCTGGCCGCCCGCCCAGGCGACGTACATCGGGGCCCTGATGCGCTACTTCGTCACCGGCTCGGCCCTCGGTTCGTTCGCCCGCGGCTTCGTGGACGACGAGACGGCCTACGACCCTGCGGACTATCCGCACCTGGGCCAGGCCCATCTGCTGGCCGACCGCCGCCAGAAGGTCGACGAGGGAGCGTTCGAGACCGGGCTGCGGGCGCTGGTCGACGGCCTCTCGCTCCAGTACGAGCAGCTGGAGCGCGGGCAGCTGGCGCCCACCGGGACAGTTCGGCCGCTGCCGAAGCGTTCCTGACGCACCCTGGAACACATGGCACGCATGGCACATCCCGACCCTGCCGCACCCCGGCTCGCCGCTCTGGCCGCGCTCCTTGCCGACGAGACCCGCGCCGCGTTCTGCCTGGCCCTGCTCGACGGCCGCGCCTGGACTGCGGGCGAGCTGGCCAGACACGCCTCGGTGGCGCCCTCCACCGCCAGTGAACATCTCGGCAAGCTCGTCGCGGGCGGGCTGCTGGCCGAGGAGCGGCAGGGCCGCCATCGTTATCTGCGGCTCGCCGACGAACGGACCGCGCACCTCGTCGAGGATCTGGCGGCCCAGGTGGTCCCCGGCTCCGCGGCCGAGCGGCCGCGCACCCTGAGCGCGACCGGCGCGGGCAGCGCGCTGGCCCGTGGCCGCACCTGTTACGACCATCTCGCGGGCCGCATCGGCATCGCGATCACCGATGCCATGACCGTACGGGGACTGCTGGAACAGGACACCGGCTTCGCGCTCACCGACGACGGCCTCGGCTGGTTCGGCGGGCTGGGCATCGATCTGGAGTCGAGGTCGCGGCGTCCGCTCGTACGGAGCTGCCTGGACTGGACGGAGCGCCGGCCGCACCTCGCGGGGATCGCGGGCGCCGCGCTGTGCCGGCACGTGCTGGACGCCGGCTGGTGCGTCCGGATCGGGTCCGGACGTGCGGTGAAGGCGACACCGGCCGGGGAACGGGCGCTGCACGAACACCTCGGTATCGAGGCGACAACAATTCGGTAGGTGCCGAACGGTCGCGGCCCTACGGTCGGATCCATGACGACGACACCCGCCCCAGCGGCGACACCCTCGGTACATCGTGACTGGCGGGCCGCCGCCGCGGCCGGCACCACCGTGCTGCTGTGGGCCTCCGCATTTGTCTCCATCCGCAGCGCCGGCGAGGCCTACTCGCCCGGCGCGCTCGCACTCGGCCGGCTGCTCACAGGCTCCCTGGCGCTCGGTACGCTCCTGCTGCTGCGACGCGAGGGGATACCGCCGCGGGCCGCATGGCCCGGAATCCTGAAGTCCGGGCTGCTCTGGTTCGGCCTGTACATGGTGCTCCTCAACTGGGGTGAGCAGCAGGTCGACGCGGGCACGGCCGCGATGGTGGTGAACATCGGTCCGCTCCTGATCGCGCTGCTCGGTGCCCGGATGCTCGGGGAGGCGCTGCCCGGCAGGCTGCTGGCGGGTATGGCCGTGTCGTTCGCGGGCGCCGTCGTGGTCGGACTCTCCATATCGGGGCACGGGAACGCGTCGGTGCCCGGTGTGGTGCTGTGTCTGCTCGCGGCGGTGGCGTACGCCGCCGGGGTGGTCGGGCAGAAGCCCGCGCTGCGGCACGGCTCCGCACTGCAGATCACCACGTTCGGCTGCCTGGTGGGCACCGTCGCGTGTCTGCCGTTCTCCGGCGCGCTGATCTCCGAAGCCACCGACGCGCCGCTGTCCGCCACCCTCAACATGGTCTATCTGGGCCTCTTCCCGACCGCGCTCGCCTTCACCACCTGGGCCTACGCACTCGCCCGGACCACCGCGGGACGGATGGGCGCGACCACCTATGCCGTGCCCGCGCTGGTGGTGCTGATGTCCTGGCTGCTGCTGGACGAGGTGCCCGCGCCGCTCACCGTGGGCGGGGGTCTGCTCTGTCTGGCCGGGGTGGCGGTCTCCCGTGCGCGTACGCAGACTGGCCTGACGCGGAAGATTCCGGCACAGCCGGTGGAGGGACGCCGACATGACGCGGAGCGCCAAGGAACCGAGCGGCCGTAGAAACACGAAGAAGCGGTCGGCCGGGGCCCGGGAAGCCACGCCGGACGCCCTCACCGAGGCGGCCCGCTACGGCGGTTCCGGGCTCGACGGCTTCACCGTGGCCGACAGCGGTGACGACGACCCGGTCCTGGTGACACCCGAGGGCCGGGCCCGGGACGCCTGGCGCGAGGACTACCCGTACGGAAAAAAGCTCGGCCGGAAGGCGTACGAGAAGTCCAAGCGCGCCCTGCAGATCGAACTGCTCAAGCTCCAGCACTGGGTGAAGGAGCGCGACGAACGCATCGTCATCCTCTTCGAGGGGCGCGACGCGGCGGGCAAGGGCGGCACGATCAATCGCTTCACCGAGCATCTCAATCCCCGTGGCGCACGGGTGGTGGCGCTGGAGAAGCCCACCGAACGCGAGCGCACCCAGTGGTACTTCCAGCGGTACACGGCCCATCTGCCTTCCGCCGGGGAGATCGTGCTGTTCGACCGGTCCTGGTACAACCGGGCAGGGGTGGAGCGGGTGATGGGGTTCTGCACCACCCGTGAATACCTCGAATTCATGCACCAGGCACCGGGCTTCGAGCGGATGCTCTCCCGGGACGGCATCCACCTGGTGAAGTTCTGGTTCTCGGTCTCGCGCAACGAGCAGCGCAACCGGTTCATGATCCGGCAGATCGATCCGGTGCGGCAGTGGAAGCTGAGCCCGGTCGACCTCGCCTCGCTCGACAAGTGGGACGCGTACACGGAGGCAAAGGAGCTGATGCTCTTCCACACGGACACGGCGGACGCGCCCTGGACGGTGGTGAAGAGCAACGACAAGAAGCGGGCCCGGCTGGAGGCGATCCGCCATGTGCTGCACCGCTTCGAGTACCCGGACAAGAACACGGAGGTGGTCGGCGAGCCGGACCCGCTGATCGTCGGCCCGGCCTCCCGGCTCTTCGAACGGGGTGAGATGGAAGCCCGGCTGCTGACCACGGAGCGGGCGGAGCCCGGACCGATGGCCTAAGGGCTGTCCCGTAGTCCCTGGTGGATCAGCGCGCGGCGTCAGATGCGGTGCATCGCAAGGCGGAGGGGCGCTCGCATACTGGCTGTATTCGTGCGTTCCGACAACGCGGGCGAGGTGCCGTAGCTGTCGTCGTGTGCCCGCCAGGGATGACGGCACATCCCTTAGGGCCTGGCCGGCGGATCAGGGCCGGACGGACCCTGGGAGGGTGCTGATTCGCCGGACAGACCGTAGACCCGGCGACGACCGGGCTCAGAACACCACGAGTGTGCGGCCCCCCTTGCCCGCGATCATGTTGTCGAAGGCCGCCGGGATGCCGTCCAGCGCGATCCGTTCGGTGACCATCATGGAGAGATCGAACCTGCCCGCCCGGATGTGCTCGGCGAGGACCGGCAGGTCGCGGGCCGGGTCGCTGTTCCCGTACACACAGCCCGTCAGCGAGCGGCCCCAGTGGAAGATCTCCAGGGCGTTGAAGGACACCAGTTGGTCCTTGCCGCCGATGCCGACGACCGTGGTACGGCCGCCGCGGCGGGTGGCGTCCCAGGAGCCGCGGATGGTGGCGGGCCGTCCGACGCACTCGATCGCGACGTCGGCGCCCTGGCCGCCGGTGAGTTCACGGATCGCTCGCGGGGTGGTGTCGGAGGCGATCACGTAGTCGGTCGCGCCCGCCTGCCGGGCCAGTTCCTCCTTCTCGGGGGACACGTCGACGGCGATGATCTTCGAGGCGCCCGCGATCCGGGCGGACTGGAGCACCGCGAGGCCGACGCCGCCGATGCCGAACACGACGACGGACTCGCCGGGGCGCACCCGGGCGCTGTGGTGGACCGCGCCGTATCCGGTGAGGACGGCACAGCCGAGCAGCGCGGCGTCGGTGAGCGGGATGCCGTCCGGGGCGGGCAGGACGCAGTTCGCGGCGACGACGGTCTCCTGCGCGAACGCGGCCACGTTCAGCCCGGGGTGGAGTTCGGTGCCGTCGGCGGTGCGGGCGTGGATGCCCCCGGCCCCCGTCAGCGCGTTGGCGCAGAGCCAGACCTCACCGATCCCGCAGTAGTAACAACTCCCGCAGGACGGCGCCCAGTTGAGCACGACACCGTCGCCGGGCTCGACATGGGTGACGCCCTCGCCGACCGCGACGACGGTGCCCGCGCCCTCATGTCCGAGGACGGCGGGGACGGGCACCCGCATGGTGCCGTTGGACAGGGAGAGGTCGGAGTGGCAGACACCCGCAGCGGCGAGAGCGACCCTCACCCGGCCGGGGCCGGGCTCCGGGAGTTCGATGTCGGTGATCTCCAGGGGAGCTCCGACGGCGGGCAGAACGGCGGCGCGGACCACGAACAGGCTCCTTGACGGTCGGCAGCGGGGATCGGTGCGGGGCGGACGGTCAGAACTGCAGGGACTTGGTCTGGAGGTACTCGGCCAGCCCGTGCGCTCCGAGTTCGCGGCCGACGCCGGACTGCTTGTAACCGCCGAACGGGGCGAGCGGGTTGAACCGGCCGCCGTTGATGTCGACCTGCCCGGTGTCCATCCGGCGGGCGAACTCCACCGCCTCGGCGTCGTCGCCCGCCCAGACCGCGCCCGCGAGGCCGTACACGGTGCCGTTGGCGATGCGCAGGGCGTCGTCCTCGTCCTCGTAACGGATGATCGAGACGACCGGGCCGAAGATCTCCTCCTGGGCGATGGTCATCTCCGGGGTGACGTCGGCGAACACGGTGGGGCTGACGAAGTAGCCCTGCTCGCGCGGGGCTTCGGGGCCGCCGGCGACCAGGCGCGCGCCCTCCGCCACGCCCTTCTCGATGTAGCCGAGCACCCGTGCGTGCTGCTTGGCGTTGACGAGGGGGCCGATGCGGTCGCCGTACTTGGCGGCGGCCTCCGCGGCGAGGGCGACCGCCTCGTCGTACCGGGAGGTGTGCACGAGCATCCGGGTCCAGGCACTGCACGTCTGGCCGGAGTTGCCCATGACGTTCGCGATGCCGACGCCGACGGCCTTGGCGAGGTCCGCGCCCGGCAGGATGACGTTGGCGGACTTGCCGCCCAGTTCAAGGGCGACGCGCTTGACGGCGGCGCCGGCCGTGGCGCCGATCCGCTTGCCGACGGCGGTGGAGCCGGTGAAGGAGACCAGGTCGACGCCCGGGTGTTCGGCGAGCGCCTGTCCCGCGACCGGGCCAAGGCCGGTGACCAGGTTGAACACGCCCGCGGGGACGCCCGCTTCGTGGACGGCCTCCGCGAAGAGCTGGGCGGTCAGCGGGGTGTCCTCGGCGGGCTTGAGGACGACCGTGCAGCCGGCCGCGAGCGCGGGGGCGACTTTGGCGACGATCTGGTGAAGCGGGTAGTTCCACGGGGTGATCGCGCCGACGACACCGACCGGTTCGGCGTAGACGGTGGAATTGCCGACCTGCTCCTCGAAGGCGTACGACGCGGCGAGCTCGGCGTACGAGCCGGCCACCAGGATCGGTACGGCCGCGTGCACCGCCTGCGAGAACGGCAGCGGCGCACCGAGTTCGGCGGTGACGGTCGCGGCGATCTCGTCCTTGCGGGCGACGAGGACGTCGCGCAGGGCGGCGATCCTCGCGGCGCGCTCGGCGGGCGGCGTCGCGGCCCAGGCGGGGAAGGCCCCGCGCGCGGCGGACACGGCGGCGTCGACGTCCTCGGCGGCGCCGGCCGGGACATGGGCGATGACCTGCTCGTCCGCCGGATCAACCACCGCGATCGTGTCCGTGCCCGCGGCGGCGCGCCACTCGCCGCCGATGTACATCCCGTCGTGGGCCTTCATCGCGTTCCTCCCGGGGGCCGTGGTTACGGCGTAGTCGTCCGCGCCCCAAACTAGCGCTGTTAGTTTTTCGGCGCCAGGGGTGCTCGCCATGGCTCCCGTCACCGTGTGCCATGGCTCCCGTCACCGTGTCATGCCATGCGCCGGATGTCTGTCCGGCGGGGCCAGTAATACGCCAGTAACGCCCTCCTCCTAGCGTCCGGGACCGGCCCGCCCCACTCCGTGACTTCCCCCGCAGTTCCGGGAGTACCGGGACGGGCTTCCCCGTACCAATCCAGGAGGAGCATTCCCATGCACCTGCCCCGATCCCCCCGGCGCAGATCCTTCCCCAAGTTCTCGACTTCGCTCGAACAGGGGAGACCCCATTCGTGGGCCACGGCCGCGATCACGGCGGCGGCCGTGCTGATCGGCCCGGCCCCCGCCTTCGCACAGTCCGACGCGACGGTGAGGAGCACCGCCGCGCAGAGCACCGCCGAGGTCGACTCCGCCGTTCTCGACACCGTCAAGAAGGGCGAGGAGTCGACCTTCTTCGTCGTCCTGAAGAAGCAGGCCGACCTGTCCTCGGCCAAGCGCGGGCGCGGCCACGCCGCGAAGGCGAAGGCGGCGTTCGCGTCGCTGCGCGCCGAGGCGAGGAACAGCCAGCGGCCGCTCACGTCCTTCCTGGACAAGGAGAAGGTCGGCTACGAGTCCTTCTGGATCGCCAACACGGTCAAGGTGACCGGCGACCAGCGGCTCGTCGAGGCCCTCGCACACCGCTCCGACGTGGCGAGCATCGTCAAGGAGCACCACTACGAGCTCGATGCCACCGAGAGCGCGGCCTCGGACGCCGCGGCCGACGCCGATCCGGGCACCCCCGAATGGGGCGTCGCGGACATCAGGGCCGACCAGGTCTGGGACCAGTACGACGACCGCGGCGAGGGCATCGTCATCGCCAACGTCGACTCGGGCGTCCAGTACGACCACCCGGCGCTGAAGGCCAACTACCGCGGCAACAACGGCGACGGCTCCTTCACGCACGATTACAACTGGTACGACCCGACGGGCCAGTGCCCGACCTCCGCCCCCTGCGACAACAACGGCCACGGCACGCACACCATGGGCACCATGGCGGGCGCGGGCGGTGTCGGTGTGGCGCCGGGTGCGAAGTGGATCGCGGCCAAGGGCTGTGAGTCCAGATCCTGTTCGGACTCCTCGCTCCTCGCGGCAGGCCAGTGGATCCTCGCGCCGACCGACCACACCGGCCAGAACCCGCGCCCCGATCTCGCCCCCGACATCGTGAACAACTCCTGGGGCGGCGGTGACACGACCTTCTACCAGGACATCGTCGAGGCGTGGAACGCGGCCGGGATCTTCGAGGCGTTCGCCTCCGGCAACGACGGCGACGGCACGACCTGTTCGACCGGGCACGCGCCGGGCTCGCAGGCGCCCGCGTACGGCGTCGGCGCATACGACGTCAACGGCAGGATCGCCGACTTCTCCGGCTTCGGACCGTCCAGGCTCGACGGCTCGATGAAGCCGAACATCTCGGCCCCGGGTGTCGACGTCCGCTCCACCTGGCCGGGCAACACGTACAAGGCCATCTCGGGCACGTCGATGGCGACGCCGCACGTCGCCGGCGCCGTCGCCCTGCTGTGGTCGTCGGCCCCCTCCCTCATCGGCAACATCGACGAGACCCGCGCGCTGCTGAACGAGGGCGCCGTCGACGTCGACGACACGCACTGCGGAGGCACCGCCGACGCGAACAACGTGTGGGGCGAGGGCAAGCTCGACATCTTCGCTTCCGTCGACAAGGCTCCGCACACAGCGGCCGTCCTCACCGGCAAGGTCACCGACAAGGCGACCGGCACCGCCCTGACCGGCATCACGGTGAAGGCTTCCGGGTCCGCCTCGACGCGCACCGTGACGACCTCGGCGGACGGCTCCTACCGGCTCACGCTGCCGGCGGGCACGTACGACTTCGCCCTCAGCGGCTACGGCTACGCGGACGGCTCCGCGTCCGGCCTCACGGTCGCCACCGGTGAGCAGCTCACCAAGGACTTCGTACTCGAGGCGGTCGCCTCCCACGCGGTGTCCGGCACCGTCCTCGACGTCACCGGCAAGCCCCTCGCCAAGGCCACCGTCCAGGTCGCGGGCACTCCGGTCGCCCCCGTCACCACGGACGCGACCGGACACTTCGACCTGCCGAAGGTCGCCGAGGGTTCGTACACGCTGACCGCCGCGCCCGCCGAGCCCGTCCTGTGCAACGGCACGTACAACGGCAAGCTGGCCGTGGACGGCGACGAGACGCTCACTGCCCGGGTGCCCGCCCGCTCCGACAGCGCCGGCAACAGCTGCACCCCGGCGACGTACTCCTGGATCGGCGGCAGCGGCAAGGTCGCGCTCAGCGGTGACGAGGACGCGAAGACGATCGCGCTGCCCTTCCCGGTGAAGCTGTACGGCGTCTCCTACTCCAGCGCGAGCGTCACCACGAACGGCCTGATCAACTTCCTGGAGCCGCGGCTCGGCGACTACGACAACGTCGCGCTCCCCTCGGTGGACAAGCCCAACGGCACCGTCGCCGCCTTCTGGGACGATCTGACCCTCGACAAGAAGTCCAGCGTGCAGACCGCGGTCACCGGCAGGGCCGGCAACCGCACGTTCGCAGTCGTCTGGAACAACGCCGCCTTCGCGGACGGAAGTTCGGGCCGCGTCTCCTTCGAGGCCGTCTTCGACGAGGCCACCGGCGCCGTCACCCTCCAGTACCTCGCCGTGCCGGGCGGCGGCGCGAGCGCCACCGTCGGAATCGAGAACCAGGCCGGCACCGACGCCCTCCAGTACTCCTTCAACGAGCCGGTCCTCACGGACCGGTCCGCCATCCGCATCGCGCAGGGGACCAAGTGATGAGAACCGACTCCCGGCGGGCGCTGCGGCTCGCCTCCGCGCTGGTCGCGGCCGGTCTGGCGCTGAGCGCCGCGCCGCCCGCGCTGGCCGCCGACGACGGCAACGGCCTGCTCACCCTCACCAACAGCCAGGCCGAACAACTGGCTGACCACGCCCGGCTGGACGCCTACGCCGCCGCCGACCACGAGACGGTCGACCCGCAGGGCTCGAACGAGGGCTCCGACACCTCCGGGACGGACGACGGCTCCGGCTCGCACCTCGACGAGGGCACCGGCACCGACGGTGCCGTCACCCTCTCCCCCAAGTCCGCGCTGGAAGGCGTGCGCGGCCTGGCCGCCACCGTCCCCGCCGGGGGCAAGGGTGGCGACTACTTCACCCTGCACAGCCTCGGCAGCGTCCAGCGCAGCAAGGCCGACGGCACCGCCCTGTGGCGACGCGACAACGCCTCGTTGTACGCGGACTGGGGCGTCAAGAACTCCAGGCCCTGGCAGAACGAGCCGTACCCGGCGCGCATCGTCATGGGCTACAACGCGGTCAGCCCGTTCACACCCGCCTCCGACCAGGGGTACGCGACCGGCGACCTGACCGGCGACGGCGTGGACGACGTGGTGTTCTCGGCGAGTGTCGGCGTGAACCCGTACCGCCCCTTCACCTCGCCCGGCTCGACCCTCGCCAACGGCACCTTCGTCACGGTCCTCGACGGGAAGACCGGCCGGACGCTGTGGTCGAAGCTGTACTCGTACGCCTCCAACGTGAAGCTCGTCGGCAAGACGCTCGTCGTCACGGACGCGCCGTACTACAACCTCAACTCCCCGGCCGCCGCGACCGCCACCGTCTCCGGCATCCGCTTCTCGTACGCCGACGGGGCGCTCGAGCCCACCGACACGTGGACGTACGACACGGGGGTGCGCACCACTACCGCCTGGGGCGCCCTGGAGGATCTGGGCGGCGGGCTCGTCGCCGCGTCGTACAGCCGGCGCAAGACCGCCACGTCGGCCGGGCTCGGGCGCACCCTTGTGCTCGACACCGTCGACGGCAAGGTCAAGTGGCAGACGGACAGCGCCCTTTACTCGCGCCAGCTGCACCTGGACACCGCGCGCGGACGGCTCGTGGCCCTGGAGCAGTCCGACCCGAACGACGGCGTGAAGTACGAGATCGACTCGTACTCCCTGGCCGACGGCAAGCGGACCACGCTCGACACCCGGATCAACGCGCTGCCCACCGACATGACAATCGGTGACCTGCGCGGCGACCGGAAGCCCGAGTACGTGGTCAGCGAGTCCACGCTCGACCCGCAGCTGTACCTCAACTCCAACACCGTCCGGGTCGTGGACGGCGCGGACCCGGCCTCCATGCTGTGGTCCTCCACCGTCAAGCGGGCCGCCGACAACAGCCACGACGGGCCGAGCGTCTGGAGCCTCGACGTCGTCGACGGCAGCCTCGTGACGACCGCCCAGGACGACACCGGCATGAACACCGCGGAGAACCCTGGGGGCGGGCAGTACGCCTCGCTCACCGTGTTCTCCGGCAAAGGCGCCGTGCGCTGGCAGGAGAAGGGCGTCGGCGCGTCGCCGATGTTCGCCCAGGTCTACCGCGACGGCAGCGGTCAGCACGTCCGTACGGTCGACCAGAACCAGAACCTGCGCACCTACGGGTTCGGCAACGGCAAGCAGCAGGGCGTGCTGCCCTTCCAGGGCGACCTGTCGTCCTCGGCCTCGGCCGACCTCGACGGCGACAAGAAGAACGACCTCGTCGTCGGCGGCAAGTCCAACGGAGTGTGGGCCTACTCGGGTCCCTCGCTGACCGCGGGCAAGCCGAAGCTCCTGTGGAAGGCCACTGTCCCGGGCCAGGTCCACCGTATCGAGAAGGGCGACGTCAACGGCGACGGCGTCGACGACTTCGCGGTGGCCGCGGACACGGCGGTCGCGGTCCTCGACGGCCGCACCGGCAAGGTCCTCGAACGCATCGAAGGGAACGGGCAGTTCGTCCGCTCCGTGACGGTCGCCGACCTGAACGGTGACGAGCGCGCCGACATCCTGGTGCCCACGGACAAGCTGCGGGCCTACCGCGGCGACGGGTCG
Organism: Streptomyces sp. NPDC057543; assembly: GCF_042801895.1. Taxonomy (NCBI): domain Bacteria; kingdom Bacillati; phylum Actinomycetota; class Actinomycetes; order Kitasatosporales; family Streptomycetaceae; genus Streptomyces; species Streptomyces sp. NPDC057543. Next base: position 18,363 of record NZ_JBHVFF010000031.1, read on the forward strand.
GCGCTGTGGACGTACGCGGCTCCAGACAGCGCGGGCGACGTGGTGTTCGGCGACCCCGCGGTGGGCGAGGGCCGGGTGTACGCGCAGTACACCAGCGCCGACTCCCTCGACAAGGAATCGCCCGTCGTCGACGGTGTCGCCCTCGACGCCGCGCGGGGCACCGTGCGCTGGACCGCGTCCCCGAAGGCCCCGGCCGAGGCGGTCGACGGCAAGCTGTACGGCGCCGCCCTGAGCCGAGGCGTCTTCACCTCGCCGAAGATCCCGTACGCCGACGGGCACGCAGTCGTCTACACCTGGATGGCGGCGACCTCCGCGACCGCGTCGGGTGCCCCGGACGCGACCGGCCTGCGCAACGTCGTCGAGATCCGCGACAGCCGCACGGGTGAGGTCCTCCACCAGGGCCTGGCCGGCGGCGCCTGGACGCTCGGGGACTACTTCACCGGGCCGGAGGGGCTGATCCTCGCGGGGACCGCCGCGTTCCGCACCTACGGGGCCGGCGGCCAGGACTACTCGATGTTCACCATGGCCACCACGGAGACCGGAGGCTTCCTGACCGGACCCGGCGGAAGGCGGCTCCTCGGCGCGGGCACGCAGGCGGGCCTCGACCTCTACGACCCGGCCGTGCTCACCGCGGGCCGCAACTACCCCGACGCCGTGGGCCGCGTCACGCTCCTGGGCGCCCGGGAGTACTTCTCCGGCGACCTGGACGGTGACGGTGTCGACGAGGTCGTGAACCTCGGCTTCGACGAGACGGGCTTCGACCGGACGACCGAGCTGCTCGGCGGCCGGTACCTCCAGCAGTTCACCGCCATCTCCCAGATGACCGTGAACACCCTCTCCTGACGCTCGCCGTCACCCGCAGGCCCTCCGGACATCCGTTCGGGGGGCCTGCCGTGTGTCCGGAGAAGGGGGTTAAAGTGCGCCCTTATGGGTGCGGACGACACGAACCACGGCACGGAATCCGCTCCTCCGCTGCTGCGCCTGCACCTTTTCGGCGGGTTCCGGGTGACTCGCGACGGCGGGCCCGCGCTCGCCGAGCGATGGCCACGGCCCAGCGCCCGCGCCCTCGTCAAGCTCCTCGCGGTCTCCCCCGGACACAGCCTGCACCGCGAGCAAGCCATGGACATCTGCTGGCCCGACGCCGACCCCTCCGCCGCGCTCGGCAGCCTGCGCGTCGCCCTGCACGCCGCGCGCCGCGCCCTCGAACCCGAACTCGCGCCGCGCGCCGCCTCGTCCTACCTCACCTCCGACGGCGCGCTCCTGCGCCTCGATCCGGACGCCGTCTGGATCGACGCCGACCACGCGGAACACCTCGCGGACCTGGCGCTCGCGTCGGGATCGTCGCCGCAACTCGCCGCCGCGCTCAACGCGTTCACGGGCGATCTGCTGCCCGAGGACCGGTACGCACCCTGGGCCGAGGCCCGGCGCGAGCAACTGGCCGTGGTGTCCGAGCGGCTGCGGATCGCGCTCGCCGAGGCCCTCCTCGAAGAGGGCGCACCCGAGGAGGCCGCGGCCGTCGCCCGGCGCGCCCTCGACGAGAACCCCGCCGACGAACGCGCCCACCAGGTCCTGATCAGCGCCTATCTGAGGCAGGGGCTCCGGCGCCAGGCCGTGCGTCAGTTCCACGCCTGCCGGGAGTCCCTGGACGCCGAACTCGGCCTGCGGCCCGGCCCGGAGACCGAGCGGCTCCATCTGCTCGCCCTCGACAGCGGCAGCTCCGTGGCCCCGGTGGCGCGGCCCGCCGGTGGCTTCGCGCCGCCCGCCGTGCTGCGCGGCCCGGCCCCCACGCCACTGCGCGGGCGCGAGGCGGCGCTCGGCCTGCTGCTCGCACCCGACGCGCCACCGGTGCAACTCGTCGGCGGCGAGGCGGGGCTCGGCAAGACGCGGCTCGTGACCGAGGCGGCACGGCGGGCGGCGGGCGAGGGCGCGGCGGTCCTGTGGGGCGCGGGCCACGACGCGGAGGGGCACACCCCGTACGGCGTCTTCGTCGAGGCGCTGGATGCGTGGCTGGCCGACCGGTCGCCGTCCGAGCGGGCCCGGATCGGCGGCGAATACCCCGAACTCGCCTCACTGCTCCCCTCGTTGGGGCAGATCGGAGCGGGCGCGGAGCGCAGTCCGGAGGAGGAGCGCGACCGGCTGTTCCGGGCGACGGCGGGGCTGCTCGGCGATCTCGCGGCGACCGCGCCCGTGCTGCTGGTCCTGGACGATCTGCACGCCGCCGACACCGGGTCGTACCAGCTGCTCAGCCATCTGGCCCGCCGGGCGGTGACCACTGGGACGGATTGGCGATTCGTCGTGACCTATCGCGCGGAGGAGCTCGACGCGACGGACGCGCGGCGCACCGCGCTGGACTCCCTGGTACGTCAAGGGATGGCCCGCGCCGTGGAGTTGGGGAGGCTCGGCCGGGCGGATTGCCTGGCGGTCGCCGAGGACGCGGGTGCGCGGACCGGGCTCGACCGGGTCTGGGAGCTGTCGCTCGGCAACCCGCTCTTCGCCCTGGAGCTGGCCCGTACCGTCGCCGAGGGCTCCGATCCGGCGGGGCTCAGCGCCCCGGAGGGGGTGCGGCAACTGGTGGCCGCGCGGCTGGCCCGGCTCGGTCCGGCGGCGCGGCGGGTCGTGGAGGCGGTCTCGGTGGCGGGCGGGGGCGCCGCACTGTCCGAGGTGCTGGACGTCGCCGAACGCGGGCTGCATCCGCCGCTGTCGGCCGCGGAGGCGACGGAGGCCGTGGACGCGGCGGTCGCGGCGTCGGTGGTGGCGGAACGGCCGGTGGTGGTCGGCGGCCGGCCGCTGCCCGGTCTCGCCTTCCGCCATCCGCTGGTGCGGCTGACCTGTTACGACGGCCTGTCCGCCGCCCGTCGCCGCCGGCTGCACTCGGCGTACGCGGAGGCGGTCCTGCGGCGCAGGCCGGACGCGGTCGACACGCTGGCCTCGCATCTGGCCCGGGCCGACGACCCCCGCGCCACGCAGTATCTGCGGCAGGCCGCCGAACGCGCCGCCGCGCTGTGCGCCAATGACACGGCGGACCGCTACTACGCCGAACTGACGACCCGGCTCGACGCGTTGGCCGCCGACGCGGCCCGGGTCCGGATCGACCGCGGCGCCGTGCTGCGCCGGATGGCCCGCTACGACGAGGCGGCGGCGGTGCTGCGCGAGGCCCTGGACGACATGGTGCGGCGGGGCGACCGGGACGGCCGGGTGCTGGCCGCCGCACGGCTGACCGAGGTGCTGGTGAAGCACCGCGCCACCGACGAGGGCGAGGCGCTGCTCCGCACGTATCCGCCGGGGCCGGACACCCCGGCGCTCACGGCCGCGACCCACCATCTGGCGGCGGCGGTCCTGAAGTTCGTGACCGGGCAGTACGAGGAGGCGCACGCCAGCGCCCGGACGGCACAGCAGGCGGCCGATGCCGTGCCGGAGAGCGGGCGGCGCGGACTGCTGGCCCGTGCACTGGGCATGCAGGCCACCTCGCTCGGACTGGCGGGCCGGCTGGCGGAGGCCCGTCCGGCGGCCGATCTGGCGCTCCCGCACGCGGAGGCGTACGGAGATCAGGAGCTGCTCGTCACGGTCCTCTCCGTCCAGCGGGAGCATGCCCGCAGGTCCGGGCGGCTCGGTGAGGCCGTCTCGACGGGGCAGCGTGCGCTGCGGCTGGCCGAGCACACCGGTGATCCGACAGCGGTCGCGTTCGAACGGGCCAACCTCGCCGAACTTCACCTACTGCTAAGGGAGTTCACGGAGGCCGAGGAGCTGGCCCGGGCGGCGGTACGGGAGACGGGCGAGCGCGCCGAGTGGTGCACCCCGTACGCCCTGGCCGCGCTGGCCCGGGTCCGGATCAGGACCGGCGGGCCGGGGGCGGCGGAGCTGCTGGCACGAGCCGGGGAAGCGGCCGGGGCCCAGGGCGACCAGCAGGCCGTGCACGAGGTGCGCACAGCACGGGCGGAGCTCCTGGTGCGCGAGGGCCGCCCGCGGGAGGCGCTGGCGGTGCTGGCCGACGACAGCGGGCCCGGCACGGCCCCGTTGCTGGCCTGGGCGCACCTGCTGTCGGGGCGTCCGGAGCACGCGGAACGGCTGGCGTCGCAGGAGACGGTGCGCGCCGAACAGGCGGGCGAGCGGCTGTCGTTGACCGAGGCCTATACGGTGCGCGCGGCCGCGCTCGCGGCACTGGGCCGGGAGCGGGTGGCGCACCATGAGTTCGGCCGGGCGGCGGCCCTGGCAGCAGAACTCCCTTACCCGGCAGGGGCGTTCGCGGTGGTCGAGGCCGCCGGAACGGACTGGACCGCCGCCGGGAACGGGCTCCCCGGCTGACCCGGCGTCCGGACCGGACTCGCCGGGTGACCCCGCCCGTTCCGGTTCCTCCGGGATGCCATCGGCCCGGGTGACCGTCGCCCGTTCCAAATCCCCCGGACGGCCGTCGGCCCCGGTGACTATCGCCCGTCCCACGTCCCCGGACGGCCGTCAGCCCCGGTGACTATCGCCCGTCCCACGTCCCCGGACGGCCGTCAGCCCCGGTGACTATCGCCCGTCCCACGTCCCCGGACGGCCGTCGGCCCGGGCGCCTGTAGGCCCCCGGGCAGCCGTTGTCAGCCGAGTTCCGCGGGCTCCGTGCCGGGGGTCTCGAACTGGGTGCGGTAGAGCTCCTCGTACCGTCCGCCGGCCGCGAGGAGTCCTTCGTGGGTGCCGCGCTCGACGATCTGCCCGTTCTCCACGACCAGGATGAGGTCGGCGGCCCGTACGGTGGAGAGCCGGTGGGCGATCACGACCGCGGTGCGTCCGGCGAGGGCCTCGGTGAGTGCCTCCTGGACGGCCGCCTCCGAGGTGTTGTCCAGGTGGGCGGTGGCCTCGTCGAGGATGACGACGCGCTGGCGGGCCAGGAGCAGCCGGGCGATGGTCAGCCGCTGGCGTTCACCGCCGGAGAGCCGGTAGCCGCGTTCACCGACGACGGTGTCGAGCCCGTCGGGCAGCGAGGCGACCAGACCGTCCAGGCGGGAGCGGCGCAGCGCGTCCCAGAGGTCCTCCTCGGTGGCTTCGGGCCGGGCGAGCAGGAGGTTGGCGCGGACCGACTCGTGGAAGAGGTGGCCGTCCTGGGTGACCATGCCGAGGGTGTCGCGCAGGGTGTCGGCGGACAGGTCGCGTACGTCGATGCCGCCGATGCGTACGGAACCCTCGTCCGTGTCGTACAGGCGCGGCAGCAGTTGCGCGATGGTCGACTTGCCCGCTCCCGACGAGCCGACGAGTGCCACCGTCTGACCGGGTTCGGCGCGGAAGGAGACTCCGCGCAGCACTTCGTCGCCGCCACGGGTGTCAAGGGTCGCAACGTCTTCGAGCGAGGCGAGGGAGACCTTGTCGGCGGACGGGTAGCCGAACCGTACCTGGTCGAACTCCACGGACACCGGGCCTTCCGGGACCGCCCGTGCGTCCGGCTTCTGGTCGATGAGGGGCTCGAGGTCGAGAACCTCGAAGACCCGCTCGAAGCTGACGAGAGCGCTCATCACCTCGACGCGCGCCCCGGCGAGGGCGGTGAGCGGTGCGTACAGCCGGGTCAGCAGCAGGGCGAGGGCGACGACTGCGCCCGCGTCCAACTGGCCGCGCAGCGCGTAGAACCCGCCGAGCCCGTAGACCAGGGCGAGTGCCAGCGCGGACACCAGGGTCAGGGCGGTGATGAACGCGGACTGGGCCATGGCCGTGCGTACGCCGATGTCGCGCACCCGGGCCGCTCTGGCGGCGAATTCGGCGGACTCGTCGGCGGGCCGGCCGAAGAGCTTGATCAGGGTGGCGCCGGGTGCGGAGAAGCGCTCCGTCATCCGGGTGCCCATCGCGGCGTTGTGGGCCGCCGCTTCCCGCTGGAGCCTCGCCATCCGCGTACCCATGCGGCGCGCGGGCAGCACGAACACCGGCAGCAGCACCAGGGCGAGCACGGTGATCTGCCAGGAGATGGAGAGCATGACGCCGAGGGTGAGGAGCAGCGTCACGACATTGCTGACGACGCCGGAGAGTGTGTTGCTGAAGGCGCGCTGGGCACCGATGACGTCGTTGTTGAGGCGGCTGACGAGCGCGCCGGTGCGGGTGCGGGTGAAGAACGCGATCGGCATGCGCTGCACATGATCGAAGACCGCGGTGCGCAGGTCGAGGATCAGTCCTTCGCCGAGGTTCGCCGAGAGCCAGCGGCCCGCCAGCCCGAGCGCGGCCTCCGCGACGGCGATCACCGCGATGAGCAGGGACAGCCGGGTGACGGTGCCGCCCTCCTTGCCGGCCACGATCGCGTTCACGACGCGTCCGGCGAGGACGGGCGTGGCGACCGCGAGCAACGCCGTCGCCACGCTCAGGAGCAGGAACAGGGCGACGCGGCGCCGGTGCGGACGGGCGAACGCGGCGATGCGCCGCAGGGTGGCTCGGTCGAAGGGGCGTCGGTCCGCTTGCGCGTTCATGACGTTGTGGAGCTGTGTCCACGCGGTGGCTTCCATACTCATGGGAGGAAACGTACGACCTCCAGCGGACTTGAGGTCAATGACTGCCGCCGGGACCGGTGAGATGGAGCGGTGGGGAGCGGCTGCTGCTGTGGGCCGAAAATTGGCCCACGGCCCGGGTGGTGGGAATGATTCGCGCAAAGCTTGCGCGGTAGGGGGCGGGTGAGCCGGAAGTGTCAGGGGCGGTTCCCGTCATCTGTGAGCTGCGGTTCCGGTCCACGAGGGCACGGGCGGTGCCGGGGTTCCGGCAGCGCCGGGGGCTCTCCTGCGTTCTGGCCGCGCCCGCCGCGTGTCGCCAGCCCGGCCGCCGCGAGCAGGAGCGCGCCCAGCATGACGAACGGGGCCGCGGTGCCGGCCACTCCGGCGATCAGACCGGCGGACGCGGGGGCAGCGACCTGGCCCAGCCGGTTTCCGGTCAGCCGGAGGGCGAGTGCGGTGGAGCGGGCCTCGGGCGGGGCGGCCTGGACCACGGTGGTCATCGACAGCGGCTGGCCGACCCCGAGACAGAAGCCGAGTACGGCGAGCATCGCGGCCAGCGCCGCCACGGGGACGGGCAGGGCGATGCCCGCGCAGAGCAATCCGGCCAGCAGACACGTCGAGGTGAGCAGCGCCGTACGGCCGAGGACGCGGAGCATCGGGGTCATCACCAGGCGGCAGGCGATGGTGGCCGCGGCGCGCAGGCTGAGCAGCAGCCCGATGGTGGCGGGGGCGATCCCGCGGTGCTCGCCGACCACGGGCAGATACGCGGTGAGGATGTCGGTGGCGGAGAGCACGGCGAGGCTGATGAAGATCCCGGCCGGAACCCCGCGGGCCCGCAGGATGCGGCCGACGGGGACCTTGGCGACCGGTTCCGCGTGGCGGGCCGCGGGCGTGGAGCGGTGTTCGATGCGCCAGAGGGAGCCGAAGGAGACGGCGGCGACGGCCGCCGAGACGATCAGTGCGAGTGCGCTCGTACGGGCCATCGCGCCGTCCCGCTCGGAGATCACGTACCCGGCGGCGATCGGGCCGATGAGCTGGCCGAGGGAGGCGCCGATGGTGAAGTGGCCGAAGTTGCGGTCCTGTTCGGCCGGGGCGGACTGCCGGGCGACGATCGACTGGGCGCCGATGACGAAGCAGAGATGGCCGAGCCCCATGACGCCGCTCCAGGCCGCCATCGCCGTCAGCGAACCTGCCCGGCCGCTGAGCGCGCAGCCGCCCGCGATCAGGACGACACCGAACGGCAGCAGGGGCGCGCACCGGCCGTGGTCCGTTCTGCGCCCGAGCGGGACTGCGGCGAAGAGCGGCAGAAGCGCGTACACGCCCGTGATCACACCGATGGCGCGCTCGTCCGCGCCGAGCGAGAGGGCCCGGTAGGAGACGGCGGGCCGCGCCATCGACACCGCCCCCTGCGCGAAGGCGAAGGCGATGACGAGGCGCAGCAGCCAGCTCCTGCCGGGCTCTTGGGAACGGGGCACGGTCAGATGATGCCGAAGAGGAGTCCGGCGCAGAGCACCACCAGTGAGGTGAGCGCGGCCCATTTGACCGTGAACCTGGTGTGGTCGCCGAATTCCACCTTCGCCATGCCGACGAGGACGTAGACGGCCGGGACCAGCGGGGACGACATGTGCAGGGGCTGGCCGACCAGGGAGGCGCGGGCGATCTCCAGCGGGGAGACACCGTGGGCGGCGCCGGCTTCGGCGAGTACGGGGACGACGCCGAAGTAGAAGCCGTCGTTGGACATGAAGTACGTCAGCGGGATGCTCAGGATGCCGGTGACGATCGCCATGTGCGGGCCCATGCCGTCGGGGATCGCGCCGACGAGCCAGTCGGCCATGTGGTCGACCATGCCGGTTCCGGAGAGGACGCCGGTGAAGACGGCGGCCGCGAAGACCATGCCGGAGACGTTGAGGACGTTGTCGGCGTGGGCGGCGATGCGGGCCCGCTGGTCGGGCATGTGGGGGAAGTTGACGGTCAGGGCGAGGGCCGCGCCGAGCAGGAAGAGCACCGGGATCGGCATCAGTTCCATGATCATCGCGGTGAGCAGGGCGACGGTGAGGCCCGCGTTGAACCAGTAGAGCTTGGGACGCAGGGTGGCACGGTTCGGGTCCAGCCCCTTGAATCCCTCGTCCTCGTCCTCGTCCTCGTCCTCGTCTCCTTCGGCTTCGGCGCCCCGGGCGTCGCCGGCGTCCGCGCCCGTCCCCGTACCGGCTCCGCCGGAGTTCGTGCGGGTACGGTCGCTGCCGCCGCCCGACCCGACGAGAACCGTCTGCGACTCCGTGACCGTCTCCGTGGTCAGCACCTCGTCGAGAGTGAGCGTGCCGAGCCGCTTGCGCTCGCGCCGGCCCAGCACGACGGCCAGGAGCAGGACGGCAGCCAGTCCGACGCCGAGCGCCGGGATCATCGGGACGAAGATGTCACCCGCATCCAGCTTGAGCGCGGTGGCGGCACGGGCGGTGGGGCCGCCCCAGGGAAGGGTGTTCATGACGCCGTTCGCCGTGGCGGCGACGCCGGTCATCACGACCAGGCTCATCTTGAGGCGCTTGTAGAGCGGATACATCGCCGAGACGGTGATCATGAAGGTGGTGGAGCCGTCACCGTCGAGCGAGACGATCGCCGCGAGCACCGCCGTACCGATGACGATGCGCATCGGGTCGGCCTTGCAGAAGCGCAGGATGCCCCGCACGATCGGGTCGAAGAGGCCGACGTCGATCATCACGCCGAAGTAGACGATGGCGAACATCAGCATCGCGGCGGTCGGGGCCAGATTGCCGACGCCCTCGATGACGTAGTCACCGAGCTTCGCGCCCTGGCCGACGGCTACGCAGAACAGTGCGGGGATGAGGACCAGCGCCGCGATCGGCGACATCTTCTTCATCATGATCAGGACCAGGAAGGTCGCAATCATGGCGAAGCCGAGGATTGTCAGCATGTGGGATACCTATCGTTCACCCTTGAACTCCCGCCGGAGTCGGCGGTCCGGATGACGTTAGGGCGCGTCTCACCGCGTTAACAAGATGTTGACATGCGAGCAATACGAGCAAAACCCCAGGTCAACGCGGTGGTCACGCGGCGGGCACAACCGGCGGCGCGTCCGGCGGCACCACCGGGGGCATTTCCGCCGGTGGAACCGGCGGCACGCCGTCCGGTGCCTCGGCAGGCGTCACGGTCACCGGGATGCCGTTGAGCGCGGCGGCACCGGAGAGCGGGTCGAGTGAGCACGGCGGTACCGGAGAGCGGGTCGAGCCGGGTGCCGTCCAGGAGTTGGTTGACGCCGGCACCGGGACGGGCAGCGGCGACGGACAGCCGGGTGCCGGGGCGGTCGTGCCCCCACCCGTGCGGGAGGCTCACCACTCCCGTCCGTCCGCTCTCCGTGAGCTCGGCCGGGACGGTCGGCGCGCCGCCGTCGTGCCCTGCGGGTGGGCGAGCAGCCGCTCCAGGGTGAGTCCTTCGGGGCGACGCCGAAGCCCTCGCCGTACGGGCCGGGGCGGAGCATCAGGTCGAGGCGGCGTTCGGGGCCGGCGCGGTCAGTCCAGGACCTGCGCGAGGTAGGCCCGGAGCAGGACACGGGTCTCGGCGACGATGGCCGCGTCGCCCGACGGGTCGGCACGGAAGGCCAGTTGGAGGAGGGCGTCGGCGGCCTCGACGCAGACCAGGACCGTCCGGAGCAAATCCTCGTCGGGGGCGCGGCCGAGGTGCCCGGAGAGGAGTTCGGTGAGCCGGCCGGCGACCCGCTGGTTGGCGTCGTGGGCCGGGTCGTCGTCGGGGGCCGGTGCGCCGAAGTCGACGAGGGCGAAGCCGGCCACGGAGCGCTTCATCCCCAGGTACTCGTCCAGGACGGCATCGATGGCGCTGCGCCAGTCGTCGGCCGGGATGACGGCGAGGCGGGCGGTGATGCGTTCGGCGTAGCTGTCCAGATTGCGGCGGGCGAGAGCGTCGGTCAGCGCGCGCTTGTTGGAGAAGAACCGGTAGACGGAGCCGATGGGGACCTCGGCGCGGACGGCGACGGCCCGGGTGGAGAGCTGCTCGTAGCCGGTCTCGTCGAGGAGTTCGGCGCAGGCGTCGAGTATCCGCGCGAGGCGTTCGGCGCTGCGCTGCTGCACGGGGGCGCGGCGGAGGTTCGTATTCGCATGGGGCACGGGCTCCATGATGCCGTGGGTCTCCTCTGCGGGTGGCGGCCCGGTGCGGGCGCGGCCTCATGCGATGAGCAGGGACAGCCCGCCGATGGTGTACGTGATCATCAGGACGAGGAGCGGGAGTTGCCCCGCGACGGCGCGGCCGGACCGGAAGAGGCGTACGGACCTGTCGTGCGCTGCGACGACGCCGAGTACGTGGCCGAGGACGATCGCGGCGACCTGGAGCGTGGCGACACCGCCCGGGCCCAGGGGTGGTTGGGGCGGGACGGGATTGTCAGTGCCGGATGCCACCATGACGGTGCGTGGCCCTTCGGTGACGAAGAGTGTGAAGTAGTGGGCGACGAGATAGCCGAGGGCGATCGGGACGAGCGAGTGCGCGAAGGCGGTGAGGGGATGTCGGAGCCGACCGGAGATGAGCCGGGTGGCGCCGGTGCAGAGGGCATAGAGGGTGGCGACGAGAGCGACGGCGCCCAGGAGTCCGAGCGTGGCCGCGGTGGTGCGTCCCAGCGGTGAGGTCTGGACGGTGGTGATCCAGGACGGGGCGTCCGAGAAGCCGTCATAGGCGGTGGAGCCGAGCATGACGCAGACGGTGGCGACGAGTCCGGGGGTCTGCGGGGTGGCATCGAGGCCGTTGAAAGGGGAGCGGAGTACGAGGCGGCGGTCGGCGGGGCGGCGGCCGAGCGGGGAGAGCCGGGCGAGCAGCCCCGAGTAGACCTCGAAGGCGTCCGCCCGGTCGAACCATCCGGCGCCGTGGCGGGCGGCGCCCGCGAGGTGGACGGCGGCGTAGACGGCGAGGAAGAGGAGGAGAGCGGTGGTCGACGCGGGGTCGGGTGCGACGAGTTCGAGCCAGGTGAAGGCGAGGAGCCCGGCTGCGGCGGGCCGGAGCCCGAGGCGCGGGGGAAGGGGACGGCCCGCGGCCGGGTCGCGGCCGAGCGCGCGGCAGCCGAGGAGGTGGATGGTGCGGAGCGGGTTGAGCAGTCGCCAGACGGGACCGAGGAGGAGTGAGGCGGGGACGAGCCCGACCCAGAGGAGTACGTAGACGGCGCCGGGGGCCGGATTGCGGTCCGGGTCGTCCGGACCGAGGAGGAGGTGGAGCGTGACGAACAGGGCGGCGGCCAGCCCGAGTACGCGCGCGGCGATACGGGTGGGGCGGGCGTCGGCGAGGCGCTGGACGGCGGCCGGGAGCGGTCGGCCGGCCCGGTCGCCGCGGAATCGGGAGGCGGACCAGAGCAGGCCGAGCGCGAGGAAGGAGACGAAGAGCGCGGCAAAGGCACCGGCGAAGGCGTAGAAGGGGGACAGCGGGAGATCGTGCTGGGCGCCGATGCCATGGGCGAGGACGCTCACCGTACGACGAGTTGGGTCAGGAGCAGGTCGGACTCGTGCGTCTCGACTTCGAAGAGCCCGGTGCGGTCGGCGGTGAACGTGAGCGTGACGGTCTTTCCGGCGGGCAGCCGGGCCTCCTTGTCGTAACCATGGACGTGGACGGTGTCGGCGTGGTCGCTGCGGACCCGGAGGGCGATGATCCGGCCCTTCCTGATCTCGGTGCGGCCGGGGGCGGGGCTGACCTTGCCGTGGGAGACGACGATCTCCAGGGTCGTGTCGGGCCGGGGCGTCCCCGGTGGGTGTGTCGCGGGTGCGGTCGGCGGTGCGGTGGCAGTGGCGAGGGAGGTGGTGGCCTGGATCAGGGCGGAGTTCACGGCCCAGGCGGTGTGGTCGTCGGCATAGAGCCGGGCGGTGAGGCCGGTGCCGCCACCGGCGCCGCGGACGAGGGACTCGGGAAGGTGGTACCAGGAGCCGTAGACCCGGGCGAGGGGGTGGCCGTCGAGGAAGAGGCGGGCGTGGCCGCGCCCGAGGAGAGCGGCGCCGCCCACGCTGTCCGGGGTGAACCGGAAGTTCCGTACGGAGAGGTGGACGTTCCACCCGTCCTCGGAGTCCGGCCGGACGTCGACCGTCACCTCGGGGGCGCCCTTGGCGTCGACCTGACGCAGCCGGTGGCCGGATCCGTCGTCCGTGGTGAGGAGCCGGCCGACGCTGCCGGCGGCCTGCTCGTGGCTGGTGCCGGGTTTGTGGTGGGTGGTGGCCCGGCCGCCGCAGGCGCTCGCTCCGAACAGGAGGGCGCCCACGGTGAGTGCGGTGACGACTGCGACGCCCGGCCGGACGGCCCGCGGTCGCCTGGGGGCACGCTTCACGATGCGTCTCCTTCCGGATCAGGGGTCGGGGCCTGGGCGGGGCCCCGGGCAGGGGCCGGTGCGGCGACCGCGTCCGTAGCCCGGCCCGCCGTCGGCGCTCCCTGTTCGCCCGCCACTGCCTGTTCGCCCGCCGCTGCCCGTTCGCCGTGCCGGGCGGCGGCCACGACGGCCCACACCACCCAGATGACGCCGAGCAGTCCACGCACCCAGGCAGGGCTGAGCGGAATCCACGGGATCATGAACACGGCCTTGTCGACGGCGTCGAGCAGCGTGAGCGCGCCCAGGACCACCGTGGTCCAGCCCAGCCAGGGCCGTTTGCCCCGCAGCACCAGCCCGATCCCGGTCCACCACACCCCGGTCAGCAGCAGCGCCAGCGCGGGCACGTAGGAGGAGGCCGCCCCCATCGTCGATCCGGCCACGTCCAGCCCGAGACCGATCAAGCCGAGCACCGTGACGGCGGTGGCGAACCCGCTGCCGCGAAGCCTGCGCCACCACAGCACCCCGCCGACCAGCGCGAGCACCACCGCGACCGCCAGCGCCAGCTGCACCTCGATGCGCTCGATGCCACGTGCTCCGTACCAGTCGCAGCCGGCCGGCAGCCGCCGCGCCTGCACGTTGTAGTCGGCGCAGACCAGCAGTTGGGCCAGTTTGACCGGTTCGCCGACGAGCCGGTCGGTACGTCCGGACACGGCGCCGCGCTCGGAGCCGCAGGTGGGCAGGGCGCGCGGGGAGGACGGGCCGGTGTCCGACTGCCAGCAGTTGCCGTCGCCCTGGCCGTCCCACCACACGTCGGTGCGGTTGGGGCGGGAGTTGCCCGCCTTGTCCGTGCCGAGGCGGTTGCCCGCGTACCGGTTGTGGTGGGAGGTGTCGGCCTGCTTGGACAGCGCGTTCTCACCGCGAATGAAGGCGGGGACCGCGGTCAGGAAGAAGGCGGCGCGCTCCTGCCCGTAGATCCAGTTGTTCTCGTAGAGGTTCCAGTTGCCGCCCGCGGTGATGATGCCGGAGCCGGGCGGCATGGAGATCTGCGGGCAGACGACGCCGTCCTCGTAGCCGCGGTCCACGGGCGGCTTGGCGCAGGTCCCGTCGGCGACGTACGGGTAGTAGTCGGCGTTGTTGTCGTGGATCAGGTTGCGTTCGAAGCGGGCGTGGTTCTGCGGCAGTCCCGGGTGGCCGGGGAAGGCGCTGTCCATCGAGGCGCCGCCCATGTTGTGGTCGAACTCGTTGTCGTGGACGTAGACGGAGTCGCCCGCGGTGCCGGAGTAGCCGACCATGTTGTGGTGGCTGCGGCAGCCGGTGATCTCGATCGAGTAGCGCGGCACGTCGTAGCCGTACGCGTCATTGATGTTCGACGCGCTGCCGGGGTAGATGCCCGAGTCCCCGTTGCCGTACGACTCGCAGTTCTTGTACAGCCCGTGGTCGCTCGCGAAGGTCAGAAAGCCGTATTCGTCGTTCCACCGGGTGAGGACGGAGTCGATGACGAAACCGTCCTGGGCGAGGACGTACAGGGAGTTGAACGTGGTGCGCTGGGCGGTGAAGTTCTTGAAGTAGACGCCGTCGGAGCCGTCCGCGCGGATCGCGTTGAGCTTCTGGTACTTGGCGTCGACGACGACATCCGTGCGCTCGGCGCCCGTCCCCTCGATCTGGAGGTTCTTCTTCCCGAGGATCGCCACCAGGTTCTGGTTGTGCGGGCACTGCGCCTGCTGCGCGTAGGACAGGATCTGGTAGCCGAGCTTGGAGTTGGGCGCCTTCAGCCGGGCGCACTCCCCCACCGGCTTGGGCAGCGAGGGCTCCTCCTCGTACAGGCCGGGCAGGATGGCGATGTTCATGCCGGGCCTGTCGACCGCGTCGACGGCCTGCTGCAGATGGCGGTAGCCGGACTTCAGACACCGGTCGAACAACTTCAGGTTCCGGTCCCGCAGCCCCTGGGGAAAGCCGGATGTGCGGCGCTCGAAGTCCGCCCGGTCGCTCTTGCAGACCAGCAGATCCGGTTCGCCGGAGCGGTACACGGGGACGCTGCCGGTTCCGTCGGGCAGGGTGACCGGACGTTCCTCGTGCGCCTGGGCGGCGGGAGCCGCGAGGAGGGCGACGGCGAGCGCCGCCAGAACCACCAGAAGTCTTCGTGTCCACGACATGTGCGGGAGAGTAGAGCATTGTTCAACTTTTGGAACCCCCCTGTGCACCACGAATGCCGTTGACGCGCTTCGCTTCGATTCCTACGGTTATCCATAGGATTTCTTCGGCACCGGGAGCGCACATGAGCGGCATCGAGCAGGCGAGGAAGACGGCGGAAGGACTTGAGTACTGCGCCGGTTTCGGCAATCAGCACAGCTCGGAGGCGGTGCCGGGGGCGCTGCCACACGGCCGTAACTCTCCTCAGCGCGCGCCCCTCGGACTCTACGCGGAGCAACTGAGCGGCTCGGCCTTCACCGAACCGCGGGCACACAACCGCCGTTCCTGGCTCTACCGGATCCGCCCGTCGGCCGCTCATCCCCCGTTCGTCCGTATCGACAACGGGGCGATCCGGACAGCCCCGTTCACCCATTCCGCACCCGATCCCAACCGGCTGCGCTGGGATCCGCTCCCCGCGCCCACGGCCGGTACGGACTTCGTGGCCGGCCTGTGGACCCTCGGCGGCAACGGCGACGCGACGCAGCGCACCGGCATGGCCGTGCACCTCTACCACGCCGACGCGTCCATGACCGACCGGGTGTTCAGCGACGCGGACGGCGAGCTGCTGATCGTCCCGGAGCGGGGCGGCCTGCTGCTCCGTACCGAACTGGGCCTGCTGCGCGCCGAACCGGGGCACGTCGCGCTGATCCCGCGCGGCGTCCGTTTCCGTGTGGAACTGCTCGACGCCACCGCCCGCGGCTACGTCTGCGAGAACTACGGTCAGCCTTTCACCCTCCCCGACCTCGGTCCGATCGGCGCCAACGGCCTGGCGAACGCCCGGGACTTCCTCGCCCCCGTCGCCGCCTACGAGGACGACGAGCGCCCGGTGGAGGTGATCAACAAGTTCTGCGGGAACCTCTGGTCCGCGACCTATGACCACTCGCCGCTGGACGTGGTCGCCTGGCACGGCAACCACACCCCGTACGTCTACGACCTGCACCGCTTCAATGTCATCGGCTCGATCAGCTACGACCATCCCGACCCGTCGATCTTCACGGTGCTGACCTCGCCGTCCGACACCCCCGGGCTGGCCGGGGTCGACTTCGTCGTTTTCGCACCGCGCTGGCTGGTCGGCGAGGACACGTTCCGGCCGCCGTACTTCCACCGCAATGTGATGAGCGAGTACATGGGCCTGATCGAGGGCGCGTACGACGCGAAGACGGCCGGCAAGGGCGGGTTCGTACCGGGCGGCGGCTCGCTCCACAACATGATGTCGGCGCACGGTCCCGACCGGGAGACCTTCGACCGGGCGAGCGAGGCGGAGCTGAAGCCGCAGAAGATCGACGACGGCCTGGCCTTCATGTTCGAGACCCGCTGGCCGGTGACGGCGACCGGGCAGGCGACCGCCGCCGACCATCTGCAACGCGGCTACGACGACGTGTGGCAGGGTCTGAGCCGCAACTTCAGGCCGTAGGCGACGACGCCACGTATCGGCCCCGCGTCGTCGCGTCCGCTGTGTCGCAGTACGGAGAGACCAGGTGACCCAGGTGCCTCAGATGCCCAAGCTGTCCCAGGGACACGCCTTCGCCCCCGATTCGCTGGTCCTGAACCGCAAACTGCCGTTGTGGTACCAGGTCTCGCAGTCGTTGCGCGCCTCGATACTGGGCCGCACGAAGGACGCCTCGGCGCGGCTGCCGACCGAGGAGCAACTCGCCGCGCACTACGGCGTCAGCGTCCTGACGATGCGCCAGGCACTCAAGGAGCTGGAGACGGAAGGGCTGATCAGCAGGCACCGGCGGCGCGGCACGTTCATCGAGCCGCGCGCCCGCCGGGTGTCACCGGTCCGGCTGCTGGGCTCGATCGACGCGATCGTGGCCCAGCAGTCGGGCGAGCGGGCCGAGGTCCTCGGCCACGGTCCGATCGCCGTGCCGGGCGATCTCACCGAGTACTTCCCCGACTGCGCCGAGGTCGTCAGCTACCGCAGGCTGCGCCGCGACGGGGAGAGCGACGAGCCCACCAACTGGGCGGAGAACGCGGTGCGTCCCGAGGTGGCGGCCCGGCTCGATGTCGCCGATCTCGAACGCTGGCCGATGACCAAGGTGCTGCGCGACCGGGTCGGCGTCCGGATCGCGCGCATCACCGACACCGTCGAGGCGCGCCTCGCGGACCCGGCGACCGCCGAACTCCTCCAGGTCCCGCTGCTGAGCCCGATCCTCTTCTACACGGGGGTGACGTACGACGAGAGCGGCCGGGTGGTGGATGTGGCACAGATCCGCTACCGGGGCGACCGGTTCTCCTTCTCGGTGACCGTGGAAGCGCACTGACGGCCCGCCCTCCGGCGCCGTTACGATGCCGGAGGCGGTGGCGACGGGGAGGACGACACGGTGGCAGCACGGGCGGCGGCCGGAACCGGCGGGGGCGACGAAAGCCCGCTGCTCGACGACCTCATGCCATGGTCCGTACGGCCGCTGCGGACCGGGCGCCCCTGGGTGACCGCCCCGGACGCCGGTTCGCTCAAGGCCCGTTGGGGGCGGCTGGTCCGGGCGGAGGCCGCCGAGCGCGAACGGCTGTTCCGGCCCACCCGACTGCGTACCCCGCAGACGCCGGTGGCGGCGCTTCCGGGACAGGCCACCGGCACCGGACGTTTCGCCCGCGAGACCGGACCGTGCCCCGAGCCGGTACGGATCCTGCACGGCCCGTTCGACGAACAGTGGCTGCTCCCCGACCACCGGCTGATCGACGCGGCCCGCCCCGAGCTGTGGCGGGTCGCCGACGGGCACCAGCTCTTCGCCGTCGAGCACGGGTACGTGCCCCAGGACACCGGACCCGCCCTGTCCGTGACGGCGCTCCTGCCCGACGGCCACTCCCCCGCCGGCCGGCCGGGCCGGATCCGGCCGCTGTACCGGCGCCCCGGAGGTCTCGAACCCAACCTGGCCCCGGGACTCCTCGCACTGCTCCGGGACCGCCACGGGGACGCGGTCACGGACCGTTCCGTGCTGGCGTGGACACTCGCGGCGGCCCGTCACTCCCCCGCCGGGTGCGTGGTCCCGCTGCCGGCCGACACGGCGCGCTGGTCGGCGGGCGTGGAGCTGGGGCAGGAGTTGCTGCGGCTGCAACTGCGCGGCGCCCGGGGCGGGGAGCGCCCGCGGTTGCCCGCCGGGCGCCGCCCCTATGTGCGGGCCTCGGTTCCGCCCGTACCGGCCACGCTGGAGTACGACCCGGCCGACGAGGCGCTCCTGCTCGGCACGGGCCGCATCTCGCCCGTGCCCGCCGGGGCATGGGAGTTCCGGGTGGGCGGCGTCCGGATTCTGGAGCTCTGGTTCGCACGCCGTACGGCGACGGCCGGGGCGAAGGACATGGACGGCCTGGAAGCGGTCCGGCCGCGTACCTGGCCCCAGGAGTGGACCTCGGAGCTGCTGGAACTGATCACCGTGCTCGCCCTGCTGGCCGAACTCCGGCCTCGGCAGGAGGGCCTGGCGGAGGGCCCGCGGATCACGGCCGACGACCTCCGCGCGGCGGGTGTCCTGCCGGTCCCGGCCGCGGTCCGGCGGCCGGCCTCGGTGCTCGATCATCAGGAGGAGGGCCCGGACGGGCAGTTCGCACTGCTGTGACGGGGCGCCCGGGGGCCCGTGCGCTACCGGTCGAAAGAATCCAGCACCCGGTGCAGCGCCCGGTCGAAGACCCCCTCCAGATCGATCGGCCCGGAGTCCTCGGCGAATCCCGCCGCCATCCGCGGATACTTCCCGGTCGCGATCTGGCTGATCAGATAGTTCGTGCGCGCGGCGTGCTCCTGCTCCTCGGACCAGGGCAGCGAACGGCTGCGCTCCGCCGTGGCGATCTCGTTGGCCACGTAGGTGGTGACCACACCGTTGACCATGGCGATGAGTTCCATCTTCTCGCCGAACCGCGCGTCGACCCCGTCCAGACAGCTGAGCGTGTACTCCAGATAGCGCAGGGCGTTCGGGCTGAAGCCGTACACGGGTGACATCAGCCGGGGCGCCCAGGTGTGGCGGTGCATCATCGCGCGGGCCTGATGGGCCAGCGCGACGAGATCGGCGCGCCAGTCGCCGGACGGCTCCGGGAACTCGTAATCGGCGCTGACCGCGTCGAGCATCAGCTCGTACAGGTCCTCCTTGCGCGGCACGTAGTTGTAGAGCGACATCGTGCCGCAGCCGAGCTCCGCCGCGACCTTCCGCATGGACACCGCGTCGAAACCCTCCGCATCGGCGATGCGGACGGCGGCCGCCGCGATGTCGGCGCGGCTGAACGCGGGCCTGGGGCCGCGGCCCGCACGCTCGGGGCGCGCCCAGATCACTTCGGGTACAGCGGGTCGCCCCACCATTGATCATCACCTCTCCCACCATCGTAGTTACGTACACCGTACGTAGTGCGGTACGGTAGGTCGCATGACAACTACGTACGGTGTACTTAGTGAAGGTCTGGAGAAGCGCTACGGCGATGTCCACGCGCTGCGGGGACTCGATCTCGCGGTTGCCGAGGGCACCGTCTGCGGAGTACTGGGGCCGAACGGCGCGGGCAAGACCACCGCCGTCCGGGTCCTCACCACGTTGACACCCCCGGGCGGCGGCAGCGCCCGGGTGGCGGGCCACGACGTGGTGCGCGAGGCGGGTGCGGTGCGCGCGGCGATCGGCGTCACCGGGCAGAACGCCTCGGTCGACGGTGAGCTGTCCGGCCGGCAGAACCTGCGGCTCTTCGCGAAGCTGCTCCGGTTCCGCGGCGAGGCCGCGCGCACCCGCGCCGACGAGCTCCTGGAGCGCTTCGAGCTGGCGGAGGCCGCCGACCGCCCGGCCCGCACCTACTCGGGCGGCATGCGCCGCCGTCTCGACCTCGCCGCCAGTCTGCTGACCCGCCCCCGGGTGCTGTTCCTGGACGAGCCGACCACCGGACTCGACCCGCACAGCCGCAACCAGATCTGGACGGCCGTACGGGAACTGGCCGGCCGGGGCACGACCGTCCTGCTCACCACGCAGTACCTGGAGGAGGCCGACCAACTGGCCGACGACATCGTGCTGATCGACCGGGGCCGGGCCGCCCACCGCGGAACCCCCACCGAGCTGAAGGCCCGCATCGGCAGTTACGCCGAAGTCGTCGTCCCCCATGATTCGGCGCTGGTCCCGGCGGCAGCCGTACTCGATCAGCTCACCGGCACCGAACCGGTGCTCGACCACGAGCGCCGCACCGTGGGCGCCGTCACGACCGACACCACGCTCACCCTCCCCCGCATCGTCCGCGAACTCGACGCGGCGGGCGTAGCGCTGGTCGACGCGAGCCTGCGCCCGCCGACGCTCGACGAGGTCTTCCTCCGCCTGACCGGCCGCAGCGACGGCCGCACCTCCCCACCCCTGAAGGAGACGGCAGCATGAGCAGCATCGCACCGGCCCACGAGCTGAACGCCACACCGGCCACGAGCACCCCGGTCGCCGACGCCCTGGCCATGCTCGGCCGCCACCTCCAGCGGATCAAGGCCGCGCCGGGCGTCATGATCCTGACCCAGACCATGCCGATCACGATGCTGCTGTTCTTCGGCTACGTGTTCGGCAGCGCCCTGGCCATGCCCGGCCAGGAGTACCGCGCCTTCCTGGTGCCGGGTCTGCTGGCGGCGACGGCGGCCAACGGCATCATGGTCGGGATGTTCCAGGCCTCGCAGGACTGCCACCGCGGGGTGATGGACCGGCTCCTTACGCTGCCGATGAGCCGGACCGCCGTACCGTTCGGCCAGACCGCCGCCGATCTGGTGACCACGGCCATCGGCATGATTCCGCTGATCCTCGTCGGCCTCGCGGTCGGCTGGCGGATCGAGGGCGGCCTGCTCGCCGCCCTGGGCGCCTTCGGGCTGCTGCTGCTCCTGCGGTTCGCCACGTCATGGCTGGGCTGCTGGCTGGGGCTGCTGATCCGCAACGAGGAGGTCGCCGGCCAATTGGGCAGCGCCACCTTCATCCTGCCGCTGCTGTCGAGTGCGTACATCCCGACCGACAACCTGCCGGGCTGGCTGCGGACGGTCGCGGAGTGGAACCCGATCAGCGCGATGGCCTCGGCCACCCGCGAACTGTTCGGCAACGCGTCCCCGGCGGCCGACGCCGCCTGGCCGGTCGCCCATCCGGTGGCCGGGACGCTCTCCTGGTCGGTGGTGCTCCTCGCGGTGTTCGTGCCGCTGGCCGTACGGCGTTACGCGCGCGGCGGCGAATGACCGCCACGCTCCGCGCTCACCGAGGCGGCACGGTGGGCCGACCCGGGGCGCCGGGCAGACCGATGGGCCACGGCAAACACACCGAAGCGCTGCTGCGGGCTCCGGGGAGACGGGAGAGCGGACAGCAGCGCAGCGCCGGGACGGTGAGATCGTCCGACCGGCCCGAGCGGGGGCAGCTGGACGATGAACCCTGGCCGGGGAGAGCCCGGGCGGTGGACCGTTGGGCGGTCGTGACGGGCCGTCGGGTCAGTGGCGGCTGCCGAAGAGCGAGCGGCGCAGTCGACGCAGCGGCGCGAAGAGGGAGACCCGCGCGCTCTTGCTCCGACGGCGATGGGCGGCATCGCGCGAGGTGAGCTCGCGCATCAGCAGCGTCGCCTCCGCGGACTCCCGCTGCGGGACGGCGGGTCCGCCGAGCACCGCGAGATGGCGGTCGAGGCGCGAACTCGTCGCGCTGCTCCCGCATGTGATGGCAGGCACACGCGGCCTGCTGCGCATCGTTATCTGTTCCATGTCACTCCCCACCCGTACGAGGGCACCCGGCCCGGGCAGATTAACCCTATCCCCCCGCGACGACACTCGTGTATCCCGGTCGCAGGATTGAGCACACACATACGGAGGTTGACACACCCACTCCGAATCCACCCGATTCCAGGGCGAGTTGGACAGAACGGAAGTGGTTCGCCGGCAGCGATCGACAGGGTGCCGGACGGAGACCCCTGCGGACGGGGGCCTCCTGCCCGTCGGACGACCGGACGGGCCCGGCGCAGGTACTGGGTGGGGGGTCAGGCGGCCGAGGCGAAGGCGGGCAGGTAGCCGCCCGACTGTCCGGCCGCGGTGGGGTGGTACGACTCACCGATGTTGAGCCAGTTGAGACTGTGCAGCCAGGCGTCTCCGGAGCAGATTTCGTGCCCGGTGAACTTCCCCGCGACACCGGTGAAGGTGAAGCCGTGGTCGGCGGCGCGCTTGGCGGTCGCCGCGTTGAGGTAGTCGGCGGCGTCGTTGATCGCGGCGCGCACCTTGTCGCTCAGACCGACGACACAACTGCCGCCGATCTTGTAGAAGCGCGGGTAGCCGAGGACGACGACACGCGCGGACGGCGCCTTGGCACGTATCGCCGAGTACACCGAGTCGAGGTTGCCGGGCAGGGTGGTGTCGACATAGCTGCGGGCCGTGGCGATCCGGCTGAGGCAGGTGGCCTCCGACTGCAGGACGCAGGTTGTCATGACGTCGGCGAAGCCCGCGTCATTGCCGCCGACGGAGATCGAGACGAGGTCGGTCGAGGAGTTGAGCGGGCCGAGCTGGCCGGCCTTGACATCACTCGTACGGGCACCCGAGCAGGCGGTGAAGGCGAAGGACGAGGGCGAGTTGGCGGCGGCCCAGAGCTTGGGATAGGCCTTGGTGCTGCGCTTGCAGTCCCCGCTGGCACTGTCGTAACTGCCGGATCCGACACCCGAGGAGTACGAGTCACCGAGGGCTACGTAGTCGACGGCCTGAACAGACGTGGCGGCGTTGGCGGTGGCCGCTCCGGTCAGAGCGAGCACGGCACCGAGCAGGAGCGAGGACGAGAACGCCACGAGTCTGGACATCTTCATGGAACCTCCCTTGGACCGACCGGCAGGATCTCCGCCGGTCTGCCGTGTCCGTGGTAGCAGTAGGCACGCTCCAATTGGAAGTGTCCATGCCAAGTTGCTCCGACGAGTTCTCCTGTGCGCCCCCTTGACGCCGTGTCATGTCCGTAATTGCCCCGCTCGAGCGGGGCGGAAGGTGATGAAACCTGGGTGCGCGGGATGCCCTCGTGCCGGATCATGGGCGCCATGTCTGCCAACCCTGAGTCCGCTCTGCCGATCCGGCTCACCGTCGACGACAGCGATTCCCCGTCCGATGTCGTCGACGCGCTGTTTCTCGGCCGCTTCGCGACGGGCGAGCAGCCGTACTCGCACAGCTCCTCCCTCGACCGCGTCAAGACCGGGGCCACTTTGCTGCCCCCGGCCGCCAAGGTGTTGCGTGCCGCCCGTGACGACGACCGCAGCGCCACCCTCGCCGAGGGCGACGGCTGGACGCTGCTCATCTCACGGTGGAGCCGCGGCGCCGACGTCACGGTCACCGCGACCAGCCCGGAGCTTGCGCAGCGGATCCTCGGCCAGGCGACGGACGGCGCCCGGGACGAACCGGAACCGCAGCCCGAGAACGTGACGATGGGCTTCTGGTACGTGTCCCCGCGCCGCGGCCCGTACCGCACCACCCGGCAGATCGCCGCCGGCACCTGGGACGAGGTCCGCGACAACTACACGGCACCGGTGGCCGATGCCATGGACCGGCTGATGAAGGTCACCCCCGACGACATCGCCGGCCGGCTGCTCCTGCTGCACGGCCCGCCCGGCACCGGCAAGACGTCCGCACTGCGCACGCTCGCGCGCTCGTGGCGGGACTGGTGCCAGGTCGACTGCGTGCTCGATCCGGAGCGGCTCTTCAACGACGTCGGCTATCTGATGGACATCGCGATCGGCGAGGACGAGGGCACCGCGAAGGGCCGTTGGCGGCTGCTGCTCCTGGAGGACTGCGACGAATTGATCCGCGGCGAGGCGAAGCACACGGCGGGCCAGGCGCTGTCCCGGCTGCTGAACCTCACCGACGGACTGCTGGGCCAGGGCCGCAACGTGCTGGTGGGGGTCACCACCAACGAGGACCTGGAGCGACTCCACCCGGCCGTGGTCAGGCCCGGCCGCTGCCTCGCCAGGATCGAGGTGGGCTCACTGACCCGCAAGGAGGCGGTGGCCTGGCTGGGCACGGAGGAAGGGCTCGGCCGCGAGGGGGCCACGCTCGCCGAGCTGTACGCGTTGCGGCGGGGCAGCAGTCCCGCGTCGGTACCGAAGCAGGACTCCGGCGCGGACGCGGGCCTGTATCTCTGAGCCGCCGTTCAAGCCCGTCCGGCGATGGACGACGAACCGGCCGCCGGACGGCCCCGGGCCGGAGCCCCGGCCCACGTCCCGCCTCAGCGCGGCTCGTACGCCGCCCGCAACGCGTCCTCGGCCAGGGACAGCGCGTCGGCCCGCGACAGGCCCAGCCGCCGCGCCTGCTCCGCGTACTCCTGTGCGGCGGCCGCCGCATGGCGTTCCGCCGCATCACCGGCGGCGGCGATGAACGTGCCGTTGCGGCCACGGGTCTCGATCACCCCGTCGGCCTCCAGCGCCCGGTACGCCTTGGCGACGGTGTTCGCGGCGAGGCCGAGCTCCTCGGCGAAGCCGCGTACGGTCGGAAGCCTGAAACCGACGGGCAGCGCGCCGGAGCGGGCCAGTTCGGAGATCTGCGTCCGCAGTTGCTCGTACGGGGCGGTACCGGCGTCCGGATCAAGGGCGATCTTCAAAGTCACCCG
This sequence comes from Streptomyces sp. NPDC057543, assembly GCF_042801895.1. Lineage (NCBI taxonomy): Bacteria > Bacillati > Actinomycetota > Actinomycetes > Kitasatosporales > Streptomycetaceae > Streptomyces > Streptomyces sp. NPDC057543. Next base: position 42,815 of record NZ_JBHVFF010000031.1, read on the forward strand.
CCGATTGTCCCCCACCGCCGGAAAATCAGGGGCGACCGATAGGCACCCACGCGTAACGTCCGGCCCATGACTGTCCTCGTGCGCGACTTCCTGCCCGCCGACGCGGAGGCCTGGGTGCGGGTCCGGCGCGCCGCACTGCCCTACATGGTGACGACGCCCGAGCAGGTCGCCTTCGATCTCGCCTCCGCCCATCCCGACAAGCGCTACCGGCTGCTGGTCGCCGAGAAGGACGGAGAGCTGATCGGGACCGCCCAGGTCGGCCTCGCCCACGACAGCCCCGAACCGGGCCAGGCGTTCTGCAATCCGTACACACATCCGGACCGCACCGGGCTCGGGGCGGGTGGGCTGCTGCTGAACACGGCCGAGGAGCATCTGGCGCGGGAGGGCGCGGTCGCGGTCTACAGCTGGGTGCTCGACACCCCGGCGAACCGCGCCTTCGCCGAGAAGCGCGGCTACGCACCGAGCCGTTCGGCGCACTTCCTCCGCCTCGATCTGGCCGGCGGGTCGCTGCCGCCCCAGCAGGATCCCCCGGCCGGCGTCGAGCTGCGCACCGGCGCGGACTTCGCCGACGATCCGCGCCCGCTCTTCGAGGCGGACGCCGAGACCACGGCCGACGAGCCGAGCGACACCCCGGCCGAACTGTCCGACTATGAGGACTGGCTCCGGCAGATCTGGCGCCATCCCGGACTCGACCACGAGCTCACCTCGGTCGTGGTGGTCGACGGCGAGGTGGCGGCGTTCAGCGCGGCGCAGACCGACGGACTGACCCGCTACATGTCGGGGATGACCGGCACCCGCCGGGCGTACCGCAACCGGGGCCTGGCCAGGCTCGCCAAGAACGACTCGCTGCACCGGGCGCGCGCCGCCGGATACACGGACGCGTACACCGGGAACGACGCGGAGAACGCCCCGATGCTGGCTGTCAACCGGTGGTTCGGCTACGAGATCTGTGCCACGGAGGTGCGGTATGTCCGCAAGCTCGGCTGAGACCGCGCTGACGGTCGCCCTGGTGAAGGCCGGACGGACCAAGATCCGCTACCCGGCGGATGTGGTCCGCGACGACGGCACCCGGGTGACGGTGCGTGCACCGTGGGCCGCGCCGGGGGTGCGTGACTTCGGCTTCGTACGGTTCGAGCCCGGCGATGTGTTCACCGAGCACTACTGGCGCGATCGCTGGTTCGCGGTGAAGGAGGTCCGTACCGGAGCGGGTGAACTCAAGGGCTGGTACTGCGACGTGACCCGTCCCGCGGTGCTGCGGGACGGGGAGCTGCTGGTCGAGGATCTGGACCTGGATCTGTGGGTGTCGGCGGACGGCACGTCCGTACTCCGGCTGGACGAGGACGAGTTCGAGGAGAGCGGTCTCGCCGGACGCGATCCGGCGGCGGCCGGGGCTGCCCGCCGCGCCCTGGACGAGCTGGAACACCTGGCCCGCTCGGAGGGTCTCGCGACGCTGCTGGCCTGACCGGCCCCGGGTCCGGGTCCGGGTCCGGGTCCGGGTCCGGGTCCGGGTCCGGGTCCGGGTCCGGGTCCGGGTCCGGGTC
>NZ_JBHVFF010000032.1:0-43043 GCF_042801895.1 Streptomyces sp. NPDC057543
ATGTCGAGGAGCAGCTTTTCGCTGTGGAGGGAACGGTGACGGCCCGCCGCTGAGCGCGACGGGCCGTACGCGAACTGAACGTCTCGGGCGGGCGGGGCCGACCGTGTCAGGAGGCTTGGCGCTCCTGGCCGTGATGGCTGATCTCCAGGTCGCCCGAGTCGCCGAAGGTGAGTCGGCACGTGTCGGCCCGGTAAGTGGCGATGGAGAGCGCAGCGGTGCCACCGGCCGCGAGGTAGCGGGTAGTGACGACGAGAACGGGGGCGCCGGGAAGCCGGTCGAGCTCCTTGGCATCGTCCACCCGCGCCGAGCCGAGCTCTACCGAACGGTCCTGGCCATCGAGGCCGAGCCGGTGCAGTTCGCGCAGGACACTGCGGGCCCGGGCAGGACCGGCGGGGGCGTCGATCATGGAGAGTTCGGGCACGGACGACGAGGGGACGTACAGGAGTTCCGCCGCGACCGCCTGTCCGTGGGTGATCCGGATCCGGCGGACGATGTGCACCGGCTCGTCGCTTTCCACGTCGAGCACGGCCACCACTGACGCCGGTGCGATCGCCGTCGTGCAGTCCACGGGCTGCCATGCCTCGCCGGCACCACCGTCGGCCCAGTCGCGCTGTGCCGTGGAGACGGCGACCCCGACCCGCGGCGGGGCGACAGTGGTCCCGACGCCACGACGGCGTTGCAGCCTGCCTTCGAGTTCGAGCTGTTCCAGAGCTTGCCGGAGCGTCGCCCTGGCGACTCCGAACCGGGCGGCGAGTTCACGCTCGTTGGGCAGGATCTCGCCCACCGCAAAGTCCGAGTCGAGTGCCTCACTGAGCACGGTCTTGAGGTGCCAGTACTTCGGCTCCTGCACCGTTTCCAGCTGCGTGGTCCCCACCCTGTCCTCCGCAATCGCCCAGCGGCTATTCCGCGACGTTATTTATTAAAGGTTCCTGTCTTAACGTTGAGACCATAGGACGGGACACCCCCTTGGTCAAGACCAATCCTCCTCCGGTCACGCAGCGAAACGGACCCCTGCCACAGAGCGTTCACAGGACGTTCTTGGTGCCGTGAGCGCCGCCCGCAGCACAAGACCCCACGGCCCGGCGGCGTGGGGATTCGGGCAACCGTGGGGCTTCGAGGCAGGGCGACAGACGGGTTCCTGCACAAACCGGAGGCGCTTGCGCCAGCTGGAAACGCGCGGCCCGGCGGCCGGAATGTGCGGCTATTCCCCAGCCAGACTGGCGAGCTTGTCAGGATTACGCACGATATATACGCACTGAATGAGCCCGTCCCTGACATCCACCTGGAAGACGGAGTCGGGCCTTCCACCCGAGAGCACCAGCAGGCCCGGCCCGCCGTTGAGCTCCAGGAACCGGATGTCGAGGTCCGGGACCTGATCGTGAACGACCGCGAAGAGGAAACGGCCGACCTTTCCGGCGCTCTCGATGACCCGTAGCGGCGCCTTGGACTTGCCACCACTGTCACCGACGAGCCGCACATCGGGTGCGAGAAGGACCAGCAACTCCTCGATGTCGCCGCCCGCCGCCGCGGCGAGGAACCGCTCAGTAAGGTCACGGCGGTGGACAGGGTCGACGTCGTAGCGCGGCTTGCGCTCCTCGACATGGCGCCGCGCACGTCCCGCGAGCTGGCGCACCGCCGCCTCGGACCGGTCCAGCGTGGTGGCGATCTCCGTGTACGGAAAGCCGAAGGCCTCGCGCAGAACGAAGACGGCCCGTTCCAGAGGTGACAGCGATTCGAGGACGACAAGCACGGCGATGGACACGGAATCGGCGAGAACGGCCTGTTCCGCGGTATCCGGCACGGTCGGCCCGAAGTCGGTGACCACGGGCTCCGGCAGCCACGGCCCGACATATGCCTCGCGCCGCGACTTCGTCTGCCGCAGTCGGTCGATGGCCAGTCGCGTGGTGACCCTTACGAGGAAGGCGCGCGGCTCCCGCACATCCTCGCGCGATGCCGACGACCAGCGCAGCCACGCTTCCTGCACGACATCCTCGGCGTCGGCGATCCTGCCCAGCATGCGGTAGGCAACCCCGGTGAGCATGGAGCGGTGCTCCTCGAAGACGTCGGTCGCGGTGTCAGTCGTCACCCCTTCATCCCAGCCGACCCACCGCACCCTGTCCAGCACGAATCACCCAGCCCCCTTGAACTGCAAGCTACCGAACGGTGATTGTTATTGACAAGGCGTCTAAGTCACCTTCAGGCGTGGCTCGTTCATGCCGGATCATCCCGGGAGAACCAGCATGGCCACCACGGTCTCGTTCGACGTCGACTCACCGCAACCCTCGGAGCGTATCCGTGGCGTATGAACGGACCGGTTCCGGTGAGCCGTTGCTGCTGCTCCACGGCATTGGCCACCACCGTCAGGCCTGGGATCCGGTGCTGCCCGTCCTCACCACGGAACGAGACGTGATCGCTGTGGACCTTCCCGGTTTCGGTACCTCTCCGGCGCTGCCCGAGGAGGTTCCGTACGACCTGGCGAGTGTGGTCCCGGTGCTCGGTGCGTTCTGCGCACAACTCGGCCTGGACCGTCCGCATGTGGCGGGCAATTCGCTCGGCGGTCTGCTGGCCCTGGAACTGGGCCGGGAGAAACTCGTGCGATCGGTGACGGCGCTGTCGCCCGCCGGTTTCTGGACGGAGGGTGAGCGTCGCTATGCGTTCGGGACGCTGCGCGCGATGCGGCAGGGCGCACTGTCGATGCCCATGCCGGTGATCGAACGGCTCTCGCGCAGCGCGGTTGGCCGGGCCGCCCTGACCAGTACCATCTACGCCCGGCCGGGGCGCCGTTCACCCGGTGCCGTTGTCGCGGAGACCCTCGCGCTGCGCGAGGCGACTGGTTTCCACCAGACGCTTGCCGTCGGGCGGAGTGTCGCGTTCACCGACGATGTGCCGGGGCTGCCCGTGACCGTCGCCTGGGGCAGCCGTGACCGGCTGTTGCTGCGCCGTCAGGGAATCCGGGCCAAGCGCACCATCCCCGGCGCCCGGCTGGTGCGGCTGCCCGGTTGCGGCCATGTTCCGATGAACGACGATCCGGCCCTCGTGGCGCGCGTCGTCCTCGACACCAGTCGCTGAATGGGCGCCCGGCGCCACGTCGCGCCCCGCCAGGAATCCCGAACCCAGCACCACTCCCAGACCGACCAGAAGGCTGCCGCCGGCCTGCGGGATGCCGTACGAACCGGTGCCGACGAGCGGTGCGGTGAGCGCGGCGGAGACCGGGATCAGGCCGGAGAAGAGCGTGGCGCGTTCGGCGCCGATGCGGTGCATGCCCATGTACCAGCAGACGAAACCGACGACGGTGACCACGACCGCCTGCCAGAGCAGCGCCATCGCCTCGCCAGGTGTCGGCGTCCGCAGAACGCCCCCGCCGTCGAGCAGTACACCGAGCAGCACGGACTCCGCGGTGGCGATTCCGCAAACGGTGGCGGCCAGCAGCTTCGGCCCCAGCGGGCGCAGCACCGGTACGGCAAGGACCGCGAAGCCGACCTCGCCCGCCAGTGCGCCGACCGAGCAGAGGATGCCTGCCAGGTCCGTACGGCCCCATCCCTGGACGGCGAACGCTCCGGCGGCAACGAGCACGGCCGCGTACAGGACCGTTCGCGTCGGCCGACGCCCGTCCAGCAGCGGCAGGAGAACGGCTACGAGGATCGGAGCGCAGCCGACGAACACCCCTGGAACGGCGGGTTCCGCCGAGCGTTCCGCGCCGAGGACGGCCAGATTGAAGCCGACCATGCCGACGGCCGCCAACAGCGCGAGCCGTCCCCACTCGCGCAGGGTGAGGGCACGCAGCGCGGCAGCCGGGCGGGACTTTCCGTCGCGGGCCAGGAGGGGCAGGAGCAACACCGCCGCGAGGCCGTACCGCAGTGCCTGACCGCCCACGTACGGGTAATGGCCGAGGACGCTGTTGACGGTGAAGGAGGCGCCCACGAGCATGCAGGCGAAGGCTGCGAGGAGCGCCCCGCGCAGAGAAGTGGCGTTCATGGAGCCGACGCTAGGCAGCCCTGCGGTCCGGTTTAAGGTCCACTTTCATGACGTCTTCGGGGACCAATCCGTCATCGGACCGTATGAAGACCGGGGATTTCGGCTCCGCTGCCTGGGAGTTGCTGCTTCCGGCTGCCGCCACCCCGGCACGCCGGCGCGGCCGCGCGCTCCAGTCGGCTCTGCGTGAAGCCGTGCGCTCCGGCAGTCTCGTTCCGGGTACGAGACTGCCGTCCAGCCGGGCGCTCGCCGCCGATCTGCGGGTGTCGCGAGGACTGGTCACCGAGGCGTACGAACAGCTCACGGCGGAGGGGTACCTGCGCAGCGGACGGGGTGCGGGCACATGGGTGAGCGAGACCGTTCGGGCCGCCACCCGGGACGCGCGCGATCGCGCTCCGCGCGCGCCCGGCGCACGTGTGGACTTCCGTCCAGGTACGCCGGATCTGTCGCTGTTTCCGCGCAGCGCGTGGGCCGCGACCTACCGTTCGGTGCTCGGTCGGCTGCCGCACAGCGCACTCGGATACCCCGATCCGCGCGGGCTGCCCGACCTGCGCGAAGCCCTGGCCGCCCTGCTGACCAGGCGCCGGGGAGTGGTCGCCGATCCGGAGCGCCTGGTGGTGTGCTCCGGCGTGGCGCAGGCGATGACGCTGCTCGGGTTCGTTCTGCACGGGCGGGGGATACGGACCGTCGGCGTCGAGGATCCCGGCAGTCCCGAGCATCCCGCGCTGTTCGCATCGGCCGGCGTCACCACCACCCGGCTGCCGCTCGACGACGAGGGCCTGGCCGCCGAGGCTCTCGGACGCTCGGGCGTCCGCGCGGTCGTGACGACTCCGGCACACCAGTTCCCCACCGGAATCGCCTACTCAGCCGCCCGACGGGGCAGGCTCCTGGACTGGGCACGCACCACGGACGGCCTGATCGTGGAGGACGACTACGACGGCGACTTCCGCTACGACCGCGCGCCCGTCGGCTCGCTGCAGGGTCTCGACCCGGAACATGTCGCGTACACCGGTTCGGTGAGCAAATCGCTGGCCCCGGGGCTACGGCTGGGCTGGCTGCTCGCACCGGCGACGATGACCGACGAGATCGTCGCCCGCAAACGCACGATGGATCTGGGCAATCCGGCCGTCGACCAGGCGGTCCTCGCCGACTTCATCGTGCGCGGCGGCTACGACCGGCAGTTGCGCCGCTGCCAGCGCGCCTACCGTGAGCGCCGCGACGCGATGACCGCGGCGTTGACGGAGCACTTCCCCGGTACCGAGGTCAGCGGGGTCGCCGCCGGTCTGCACATCATCGCCCGACTGCCCGAACGGTACGGACCCGAGCCGGTGTTCCTGGCTCACGCGGACGAGGCCCGAGTGGCCCTTCGACCGCTGAGCGACTTCGGCACCCTGCCCTTCGCCGACCGAACGGTGAACCTGGCGCTCGGCTACGCGCATCTGCCTCCCCCGGACATCGCGGCAGGGGTGCGGTTGCTGGCGGCGGCTCAGCGGGATGCGAAGGGGCCGGACACCGGTGAGAGCAGTAGCCGGGTGTTCACCTGAGGTTGGTGCGTGCGCCGCCGACGGGCACAAGGGTGGGATCGGCCGGCCGGCCACGCCGCTTCGTCCGCTGACCCCTGCCCGGAGGCGCCTCGATGTCGTACCGTCCGCGTATTCCGTCCCTCGACCGCCGTGGTGTGCTGCGCGGTTCGCTCGCCGCATCGGCCGCGCTCACGCTCCCCGTGGTGGGTGCCGCGGCCCCTGCCTTCGCTCTGTCCGGCCGGCCGCGCGCCGCATGGGGCGTGCAGGTGGGCGATGTCACCTCGTCCTCGGCGCTGGTGTGGGTTCGTTCGGACCGCCCGGCACGGATGGTCGTGGAGACGTCGGCGACGGAGTCCTTCCGGCGGGCCCGCACCTGGCACGGTCCGCTGGTCAGTTCCGGCACCGACTACACCGGAACGACACCGCTCTACGGGCTGCCGCCGGGTGAGCAGGTGCACTACCGGGTCACACTCGCGGACCCCGAGGACCCCCGCCGCACCGGCGAACCGGTGTACGGAACCTTCCGTACCGCGCCCGCCCGGCGCCGGGACGGGGTGCGTTTCCTATGGTCCGGCGACATCGCGGGCCAGGGCTGGGGCATCAACCCGGACATCGGCGGCTACGTGGTGTACGACGAGATGCGCCGCCTCGACCCGGACTTCTTTCTCTGCAGCGGCGACAACATCTACGCGGACGGGGTGATCGAGCCCAGCGTGAACCTGCCCGACGGGCGGGTCTGGCGCAACATCACCACCGAGGAGAAGGCTAAGGTCGCCGAGACCCTTGCCGAGTACCGTGGGAACTTCCGCTACAACCTCCTCGACGAGAACGTTCGCCGGTTCAACGCACAGGTACCTTCGATCGTTCAGTGGGACGACCACGAGGTGCGCAACAACTGGTACCCGGGGCAGATCCTCGACGACTCCCGCTACACCGAGAAGAACGTCGATGTGCTGGCGGCCCGTTCGACGCGTGCGTTCCGTGAGTACTTCCCGGTGTCCACACTGCGTGCCTCGGCCGGCGAGGGCCGGATGCACCGCGTGGTGCGGCACGGTCCGCTGCTCGATGTGTTCGTTCTCGACATGCGGTCCTTCCGCAACGCCAACTCCCCCGGCCGGCAGCCCGACGACACCACCGGGATCCTCGGCGCCGAGCAGCTCGGTTGGCTGAAGCACGAGTTGTCGCGATCCCGCGCGGTGTGGAAGGTGATTGCCGCGGACATGCCGCTGGGGCTGGTGGTCACGGACGGTGCGACGGACTTCGAGGCGGTCGCGCAGGGCGATCCCGGAGCGCCGCTCGGCCGTGAGCTCCAGATCGCGGAACTGCTCCGGTACATCAAGCACCGAAAGATCACCGGCACCGTCTGGCTGACGGCCGATGTGCACTACACATCGGCGCAGCACTACGATCCCGAGCGTGCGGCATTCAAGGATTTCGCACCGTTCTGGGAGTTCGTGTCGGGCCCTCTGGCCGCCGGCCAGTTCCCGGCAAACGCACTCGACGCGACGTTCGGTCCCGACCGGGTCTTCGTGCGGGCGCCCGACCGCGCGAACGTGTCGCCGATGGAGACTCCGCAGTACTTCGGTGAGGTCGACATCGACGGCCACAGCGGCGAGTTGACAGTGCGACTGCGGGCACAGGGTGGCTCCGTCCTGTTCAGCAAAGTGCTGCACCCGGGCCGCGTAGGACAGTGAACCGGCCTGCTGTGCCAAGGCCCCGGGTTGTGGTCCGGGCCGATTGTCAGTGCCGGGTTCTACGGTTCTTGCATGACCCGATCCGTGCAGGGCATTGGCCTACTCACGCCCGTCCGCCCTGGAGTTCTCGCAGGCCGGACAGAACCTCGGCCTGGAGACTTCAGGTGGCCTCACACCGCGCGGCACCGAACCACATCGGTGGGCACCGAGCCGATACCCGGGCTCGCCGAAACGGCCGGGCGCGGCGGATCGTCACAGCTGGTACGTCAAGCGGTGCGCCTGAGGACGGTCTGGAAGCAGAGTCCGGGACCGAGGTAACGGCCCAGGACATCGTGGCGTAACCGGCAGCGACCTGTAAGGCCGATGGGTTCCGCCCGGGCCGGGAGGAGCGATGAGTTCCGCCCGGGCCGGGTGACAGCGTCCGGGCAGCACCGCGGTCTGCGTGGCGCCGTCCGGCCCGAGGGCACCCCTCCGGGCCCGTCGTCGCCCGCCCTCCGGGCCCTCGCAGGAGCTGTACGGGGCCGGGCAGGAGCTGCCGTACCCGCTGGCTCACAACCCGGGTTCGGCGGCCCAGCCGTACTGCTCCGAACCGTAATCGATCAAGACATCAATCGACCAAAATAGGTGATAGTGGACTAGATCCATACTTAACCCATCAGTCACAGAGCGTTCGTGATCAGGCAACACCACTCAGTCACAGTGAAGGCATGACTGATGCGACCTCCGCCAAGACTGCCCGACGCTCCCACCACTGGCGGCGGGACGTGACCGAACTGGCCGCGCTGTTCACCGCCGTCGCGGTGGCCGACGCGATCGCCAACCTGATCGGGCACCAGCCGGACGGACCGTATCTCCTGATCGCCTCGGCCGTGGCCCTGGCTGTGACAGCCGCGTTCCATACCTGGTGGGCACGGCGCCACAGCCACGCCCCGCCGCCGACCGGCACCGACCTCATCACCGATACCGGCAGCACCGACAGCTCGGCCCCGTACAACAACACCAAGAGCACCAGCGACACCGGCAACAACACCCACGGCGGCCACAACAATCACACCGCCGCGACAGTGCTCGTGACCGCGACCGTCGCCAAGGGCTCGGGCCCCTCCCCCGAGGACACGGTGTTGTGGCGGATGCGCACGACCGTTCGGGACGTCCCGGGCAGTCTGGCCGCACTGTGCAGCACGCTCGCCCGGCACCGGGTCGACATCCTCACCCTGCAGACGCACCCGCTGGCACAGGGCACGGTCGACGAGTTCCTGCTGCGCGCCCCCGCCCCTCTCCAGGCTCCGCAGCTGAGCCGGGCGATCTCCGCAGCGGGGGGCGGCTCGACCTGGATCGAACGGGCGGACGCGCACGACCTGGTGGACGCCCCGACACGCATCCTGGGTCTCGCCACGCGTACGGCTCTGGATGCGGCCGAACTCCCCCTCGCCCTGCGTCAGTTGCTCGGCCGCTGCACGATCCACTCGCTGCCCGCCGTCTCGATCACCGGCCGCGCAACGGGTGAGACCGCCCTTGTGGAGGGTCTGCAGGAGGAGACGGTGATGCGGCTGCGCGACCCGTCCGGAGGCGCCATCACCATCGAGCGGCCCTATCTTCCATTCACCCCGACCGAGTTCGCCCGGGCCCGCGCCCTGGTGGAGCTGGACGCCCGGCTCGGCCCCCGCGTCCCGCGCAGCGAGCACGTCCTCACGCTCCCCGAGGGCGACGAGATCACCGTGCGCCGCGCGGACCGCCGCGACCTCGGAGCCGCCCGCGCCATGCACGACCGCTGCTCCGAGCAGACCCTGCGACTGCGGTACCAGGGCCCGGTCCGTGACGCCGACCGTTACCTGGACCACCTGCTGAGCCCCCGCTTCGGCCGCACCCTGGGGGTGCAGACCGCCTCGGGCCGGCTGGTGGCCCTCGGCCACCTCCTGTGGGACGGTGACGAGACCGAGGTCGCCCTCCTCGTCGAGGACGAGTGGCAGCGTCGCGGGATCGGCTCCGAAATCCTCGGCCGCCTGGTGGCGCTCGCCATCGAGGCAGGCTGCGAGAGCGTCTACGCCGTCACCCAGTCGTCCAACACCGGCATGGTCGCGGCCATGCGCGCGCTGTCCCTGCCGCTGGACTACCAGATCGAGGAGGGCACGCTGGTCATCACCGCCCGGCTGGATGCGACTCCCGTCCGTTCGCTGCCGCCGTACGAGCAGGCCGGCCGCTGACACCCCCCTGACGTCCGCCGTCCTGCCGGCCGACGCCGTGCGAACCGTCCTCCCTGCGGCCGTCCGGCTCCTGTGAGCTCAGCGCCTGACACAGGTCGGCCCACAGATCCTCGACGTCCTCCAGACCGACCGACATCCGCAGCAGCCGGTCCCCGACCCCGGACGCCTGACGGTCTCCCTCATCCACGATGCGGTGGCTGATGGAGGCCGGATGCTGGATCAGGGTGTCCACACTGCCGAGACTGACCGCGGGCGTGACGAGCCGTACGGCCGAAATCACCCGGTGCGGATCCCCGTACACCTCGAACGAGACCATCGCCCCGCCCAGCTTCGGGTAGTGGACCCGGGCGATACGCGGATCGGCCGTCAGCCGACGGGACAGTTCGGCCGCGCTCGCGGATGCCGCCCTCACTCGCACCGGGAGTGTGGCGAGCCCGCGCAGCAGCAGGTACCCGGCCATCGGATGCAGCACTCCGCCGGTGGCGAAGCGGACCTGACGCAGACGGGCCGCGAACTCCTCGTCACAGGCGACGACCCCGCCCATCACATCGCCGTGCCCGCCGAGGTACTTGGTGGCGCTGTGCAGCACGATCCGCGCGCCGTGCTCGACGGGACGCTGGAGCACGGGTGTGGCGAACGTGTTGTCGACGAGCAGCGGGACGGAACCGCAGGAGTGGGCGATCGCCCGGATGTCGACCTCGGCGAGCGTCGGGTTGGCGGGCGTCTCTACCATCACCAGACCCGTGTCCGGACGGAGCGCCTCCGCGATGCCCGCCGGGTCGGTCCAGGTCACTTCGGTGCCCAGCAGACCGGCACCGAGCAGGTGATCGCTGCAGCCGTAGAGCGGGCGGACGGCGACCACATGGCGCAGTCCCATGCTTGCCCTGACCAGCAGGACGGCGGTGAGCGCCGCCATTCCGCTGGCGAACGACACCGCGCTCTCCGCTCCTTCGAGCCGAGCGAGGGCGGTCTCGAAACGGGCCGTCGTCGGGTTGTCCAGCCGCGCGTAGACGGGCGGCCCTTCGAGTCTCGCGCCGGTGGCGGCGAAGGTGTCGATCCGCTCGGCCTCGCCCCTGGAGTCGTACGAGGGGTAGGTGGTGGACAGATCGATCGGTGGGGCGTGCAGGCCGAGCGCCGCGAGATCGTCGCGGCCCGCGTGCACGGCTTCGGTGGCCAGCGCCCTGGACCGGGTTGTCGTCGAGGGCGCCATCAAGGGTTCGGTGTCCATGACAGCACCCTGAACAAATGCCGGGTGATCACGAGTACCTCCCGTGCTACGTTCGGCAGATGGCCGATTCAGTCGTTCTCGACCCGGTGGATCTGCACATTCTGCGGCTGCTGCAGAACGATGCCCGGACCACCTACCGCGAACTGGCCGCCGAGGTCGGCGTCGCGCCGTCGACCTGCTTGGACCGGGTGGCCAGGCTGCGCCGCTCCGGCGTCATACTCGGCCACCAACTGCGTCTGGACCCGGCGAAGCTCGGCCGCGGTCTGGAGGCGTTGCTCTCCGTACAGGTCCGTCCGCACCGCAGAGAGCTCATCGGCCCGTTCGTCGAACGCATCAGGACGCTGCCCGAGTCCCGCGCGCTCTTCCATCTGACCGGGCCCGACGACTATCTGGTCCACGTCGCGGTCACCGGCACCGCGGATCTGCAACGCCTGGTGCTGGACGAATTCACCTCGCGCCGCGAAGTGGCCCGGGTCGAGACCCGGCTGATATTCCAGCAGTGGGAGTGCGGCCCCCTGCTGCCGCCCGCCACCGGACGGCCCGGGACGGGCGGCTGAGAACGCACGCCCGGCGTGCCACCGAGGCCGGATGATGGTGACGTGCAGGCCCCCGGCGGGCCACCGAGGCCGAATGATGGTGACGCGCAGGCCCCCGGCGTACGAGGATGTCCGCATGTCAGATATTTCCAGTAGCGCACTGCCCCGCCAGGTCGCCGACGCCTATGTCGACGCGTTCATCGAGCTCGACCCGATCGCCGGCACCTACCTGGGTGTCGCGGAGAGCTCGCGCCACCTTCCCGACTTCTCCCCCGCGGGGCAGGAAGCCCTCGCCGAACTCGCCCGTACCACCCTGGCGAAGCTCGACGCCGCCGAGCAGCTGCCCGGCGCGGACAGCGATGCCGAGCGCCGTTGCGGCCGCCTTCTGCGCGAGCGTCTCACGGCGGAACTCGCCGTCCATGAGGCCGACGAGAAGCTGCGCGCCGTCTCCAACCTCTCCTCCCCGCCGCACAGTATCCGTGAGGTGTTCACGGTGACACCGACCGAGACCGACGAGGACTGGGCGGCGGTCGTGGACCGGCTGCGCGCGGTTCCCGCCGCGCTGGAGGGCTACCGCGAGTCGCTCGCGCTCGGCCTGGAGCGCAAGCTGTACGGCGGCCCGCGCGCCACCGCCACCTTCATCGGCCAGCTCGACGAGTGGTCCGGCGACGGCGGGACGGGTTTCTTCCAAGACTTCGCGGCCGCCGGCCCGGCGTCCCTGCGTACCGATCTGGACGACGGCGCCCGCCGGGCCACGGAGTCGGTCGTGGCGCTGCGGGACTGGATGCGCGATGTGTACGCCCCCGCGATCGAGGGCGCGCCCGACACGGTGGGCCGTGAGCGGTACGCGCGCTGGGCGCGCTACTTCAACGGCACCGATCTCGACCTCGACGAGGCGTACGCATACGGCTGGTCCGAGTACCACCGGCTGCTCGCCGAGATGAGGACCGAGGCCGAGAAGATCCTGCCCGGCGCCGGTCCCTGGGAGGCACTGGCCCATCTCGATGTGCACGGCAAGCACATCGAGGGAGTCGACGAGGTCCAGGCCTGGCTGCAGCGTCTGATGGACGAAGCGATCGAGGCACTCGACGGAACGCACTTCGAACTCGCCGAGCGGGTGCGGAAGGTGGAGTCCCGCATCGCCCCGCCCGGCGGCGCCGCCGCCCCGTACTACACGGGCCCGTCCGAGGACTTCTCCCGCCCCGGCCGCACCTGGCTGCCTACCATGGGCGAGACCCGCTTCCCGGTGTACGACCTGGTCTCCACCTGGTACCACGAGGGTGTACCGGGCCACCATCTGCAGATCGCCCAGTGGACGCATGTCGCCGACAGTCTCTCCCGCTATCAGGCGTCGATCGGCGAGGTCAGTGCCAATGCCGAGGGCTGGGCGCTGTACGCGGAGCGGCTCATGGACGAGCTGGGCTTCCTGCCGGACGCCGAGCGCCGTCTCGGCTATCTGGACGCGCAGATGATGCGGGCCTGCCGGGTGATCGTGGACATCGGCATGCATGCGGAGATGGAGATTCCGGCAGACTCGCCGTTCCACCCGGGCGAGCGGTGGACCCCGGACCTGGCCCAGGAGTTCTTCGGCAACCACAGCGGCCGCCCGGCCGACTTCGTGGAGAGCGAACTCACCCGCTATCTCTCGATGCCGGGTCAGGCGATCGGCTACAAGCTGGGCGAACGCGCCTGGCTGCTCGGCCGGGAGAACGCCCGCAAGGCGCACGGCGACGCGTTCGACGCCAAGGCCTGGCACATGGCCGCGCTGTCGCAGGGGTCACTCGGTCTCGACGATCTCGTGGACGAACTGTCCAAGCTCTGACCACCGACGCACTGTCCACACTCTGACCGTGGACGAGCTGTCCAAACTCTGACCTGCCCCTCGCCCCCTCCCGTCGCCGCCTCCGGACCTCCGCACCACTCGCGGAACGCCCCGGCAAGGGCGGCAGGAAGGGGCGAGCGGGAGGGGCACGCGTCCGGCGCAGCCGGTCAGCAGTCGCCGGAGTCGACCGGTGCGGCGAGCGGGTCGGTGTCGAGCCGTTCGCGCCCCTGCCAGGTCTCGAACGCGAAGCCCTCGCGCACCCAGTACTCGAAGCCGCCGAGCATCTCCTTGACCTGGTAGCCGAGTTCGGCGAGGGCGAACGCGGCGCGTGTGGCGCCGTTGCAGCGGGGCCCCAGCAGTACGTGACCACGGGGACGGCCGGGCAAGAAGGCTGCGGGCCTGCTCCGGTATGAGGGCGGTCGGCAGATGGACCGCGCCGGGGACGTGTCCCTGGTCCCAGGATTCGGTGGAGCGCGGGGTCGAGGAGTACGAAGCCGGGGTCGCCGTCGGCCACGAGCGCGGCGGTGACATCCAGGACGTCCGGGGAAGGATCGGCGCCCTCGCTCCGTCACCCACGAGCGTCGTCTACTCCTCGCCGCTCCCTCGGCGCGCCATCAGCCGCTGACCCCGCCCGCGGTGCGGTGCCGTACCGCCGATCCGTATCGCTCCTTCACCACTTCGAGCTGTGCGGGGATGCGGCGGCGCAGGTCGCCGACATGGCTGACGATGCCGACGCTGCGGTCCCGTTCGCGCAGCGAGTCCAGCACGTCGAGCACCTCGTCGAGGGTCTGGTCGTCCAGGCTGCCGAAACCCTCGTCGATGAAGAGGGTGTCCAGTCGTACGCCGCCGGCCTCGTCGGTGACGACATCGGCGAGGCCGAGCGCGAGGGCGAGCGAGGCGAAGAAGGTCTCGCCGCCCGAGAGCGTCGCCGTGTCGCGTTCACGTCCGGTCCAGGCGTCGACGACGTGCAGGCCGAGGCCCGATCGGCGGCCTCCGGTGCGGGCATCGGAGTGGACCAGCGTGTAACGGCCGGACGACATGCGCTGCAGCCGTGCGGTGGCGGCGGCCGCGACCTGTTCGAGCCGGGCGGCGAGCACGTAGGACTCCAGCCGCATCTTGCGTTCGTTGTCCGCGGAGGTACCCGCGGTGAGCCCGGCCAACCGTGCCACCCGGTCGTACTCCTCGCGCAGCGGTCCGAGCCCGCGTACCTCGTCCGTGGCACTGCGCGACAGCCTGACCAGCTCGGCGCAGCGCTCGCGTGCGGCTGCCAGTGCCGCGGAGGCGTCCCGCAGCAACCGTTCGGCCGTGTCGTACGCGGCCTGCGCGGCGTCCACCGCGGCGGGCGGGGCGTCGGCGGCGGCTCGGGCCGCGGTCTCGGCGAGACGGTCGGCGACAGCGGCCGCTTCGGACTGCCAGGCGTCGATCAGACGCTGGAGTCCGCGCTGTTCGGCCTCGGTGAGGAGGACCCCGGACGCGGCCTGCGGGGTGTCGAACCCGGCACGGAACGCGGCGTCCGCGAGTCGGCCGTCGGCCTCCTTGCGGCGCTGTGCGGCCGATTCCTCCTCGCGCACCGCCGCGGCGGCGGAGGCGAGCAGACCGACCCGGCGCTCCAGCAGCTCGGCGTGCTCGGCGACGCTGCCGGACTCCCCTCGGGCGACCGCCAGCTCTGCTTCCAACGTGGCCTGTTCACGGTCCAGGCCTTCCCGCCGAGAGGTACGGGCCGCAGCCCGGCGCTCGGCCAGTTGCCGGCTCTCGAGGCGTTCGGCGTGTTCCCGCTCGGCCACGGCGAGTGCCTCGCGCGCCGCGTGCATGCCGGCGGCGGTCCGGTGCGCCTCGGCGTGTCCGCGCGTCAGCCTCTCGACGAGCGCGGCGAGTTCGGCGGCGGTGGGATCGGCGACGGGCTCGTCCGCGGAACCCGGAAGGGGCCGCTCGCCGCAGGCCGCATCGGTCGCAGCCGCCTCGGTCCCGGCGCCCGGCGCGGGCGGCGCCGACCCGGCAGCAACGCCTCCGGCCACCGATACGGACACCGCCGACT
Organism: Streptomyces sp. NPDC057543; assembly: GCF_042801895.1. Classification (NCBI taxonomy): domain Bacteria; kingdom Bacillati; phylum Actinomycetota; class Actinomycetes; order Kitasatosporales; family Streptomycetaceae; genus Streptomyces; species Streptomyces sp. NPDC057543. The sequence continues at coordinate 15,015 of NZ_JBHVFF010000032.1, forward strand.
CGGCCGCGACGCCCCCGGTCCCCCGCCCGGAGGCATCCGGGTCGGCGGCAGCTGCGCCGTCCCTCGGCTGCGGCACCCTCGGCTGTGCGGCGGCGGCGCGGGCCGCCAGGTGTTTCTCGCGTACGACCCCGAGCTCCCGGTCCGCCTCCATGCGCGCCTCCTCGGCCCGCCGGTACGCGTCGAGAGCCCGCTCCTCGGTGGCCCGGTCGACATGGCCGTCACCGGTATGTGCGGGCCTGGGGTGGTCGGCGGAGCCACACACCTTGCAGTCCTCGCCGTCCACGAGCTCGGCGGCCAGTTCCGCGGCGATGTCGCGGAGCCGTCGCTCGCGAAGCTCCAGCCACTTCTGGTGGGCGTCCGAGGCCCGCTCGCGGGCCTCCGCCAGCCGCTCGGCGGCGGCCGACGCCCGGATGGCGAGCGCGTCACGGCGGCGGGCCGCTTCCAGCCGTGCGCGGGCCGGATCCATTCGGCCGGCGAGCTGTTCAGCGCGGGTAGCGGCCTCCTGGGCCTCCTCGATGCGGGCCCGCAACTCGTCACGGGTGGCTTCCCAGTCGGCCAGCCAGCCCTCCGCCTCGCGGATCAGCTCGTCGTCGGCCCGGGCCTGGCGTTCCATCCCGGCCCGCTCGGCGTCGATCTGCGCGCTGCGCCGCTCGGCGCGCTGCGCGGCATCGAGCCCGCCGAGCTCCTGGCGGTGTCTCCGTTCCGCTTCCGCCAGTTGTTCGGCACCGGCGTCGGCCAGGGTGTCGGGCAGCAGTGCCCGGGCGCCGTCGCGGGCCTCGCGGGCCGTGCGGTACGTGCGCTCGGCCTCGTCGAGCAGCTCCAGTGCCGGTGCGACGAGGTCCGCCTTGCGGGCCCTCGCAAACCGTTCACGGTGCCGGTCGTGGTCGGGACGGCCGGCTTCGAGTGCCTCGGCGCGGCGCTGAGTCTCCTCGTACCGCTGCTGGAGCGCGGCACGTTCGCGTTCGCTGTCGAGGGCCAGGCGGGCGGCCGACTGCCGCCCTTCGGCCGTGGCCAGTACGGACGCGGCGATGTCGAGCCGTTCCCGGGCGCTGCTGCGGGCCGTCGCGGCCCATGCCAGCACGCCGTCGGCGAGCCCGGGTTCGCCTGGCTGGATGTCGGGCAGCGGCGATTCGCGGGCGGCCGGTCCGGCGGCCTGGGCGATCCGCTGGGCGACCGCGAGGATCCGTTCGTCCCCGCCCCTGACCTGTGCTTCGGCGGTACGGCGCAGTTCGGCGAGGCGCTCCTCGACGGCGGCGAAACGGCGGGTGTCGAAAAGCCTGCCGAGCAGTTTGCCGCGCGCCTCGGCATCCGCGCGCAAGAAACGTGCGAAGTCGCCCTGGGGCAGGAGGACCACCTGGCAGAACTGGTCCCGGCTCATCCCGATGAGCTGGGTGATCTCCTCACCGATCTCCTGGTGCGAGCGGCTCAGCGGCCGCCAGCCGTCGTCCGGGTCGTACTCCCGCAGCCAGCTCTGGGCCTTCTCCGTGGTGAAGCCGTTGCCCTTCTTCTTGGGGCGGGGCTGTGCGGGGCGCCGGGTGACTTCGAGGCGCCGGCCGCCGACGGTCAGTTCGAGCGTGACCTCGGTGGGGAGGCCGGCCGGGGCGTGGTCGCTGCGCAACGACGTGCCAGGGCTCTGACGGGCGCCGGGCACCGCGCCGTACAGGCCGTAGCAGACCGCGTCGAGGACCGAGGTCTTCCCGGCACCGGTCGGCCCGTGGAGCAGGAAGAGCCCGGCCGAGGAGAGTGCGTCGAAGTCGACGTCCTGGGTGGCGCCGAACGGCCCGAAGGCGGTGAGGGTGAGCCTGTGGAGTCTCAACGGTTCACCTCCCGAACACCGTCGTCGACCCGTACGTGGTCGAAGGCGCCGCGCAGCACCGTGCGCTCCTGCTCGTCCGCCGAAGCCCCGCCCCGCACATGTGCCACGAAGTCTTCCGCGATCTGCTGGTCGTCGCGCCCCTGGAGGCGCTGTGCGTACGAGGCGAGCGGGTCGTCGGGGGCCCGGTCGGGTTCGAATACGAGACTGAGGGTGTGCGGGAACCGCTCGACGAGGCGGGCCATCGGCTCGACCGGACGCACCGGGTCGGTGAGCGTGGCCTCCACCCAGGCGTCCCGGTGCCGCTCCAGCGCGGGGTCGTCGACGAGGGTGTCGAGGCGGCCGCGGAGTCTGGCGAGCGGACGGGGCACCGGGCAGTCGATGCGTTCGGCGGCGATCGCGCCCGAGGCGTCGAGGTCGATCAGCCACATCGTCTTGCGGTGGGCTGCCTCGGAGAAGGAGTACGCGAGCGGCGAGCCCGAGTAGCGGACCCGCTCGGTGACGGTCTGGCAGCCGTGCAGATGCCCGAGCGCCACGTAGTCGACGCCGTCGAAGACTCCGGCGGGTACGGCGGCCACCCCGCCGACGGTGATGTCGCGTTCGCTGTCGCTGGGCTCGCCGCCCGCCACGAAGGCATGGGCGAGCACCACGGACCGGGTGGTGTCGGGGCGGCTCGCGAGGTCCGCGCGCACCCGGTCCATGGCTGCGGTCAGCACCGCCTCGTGCCCGGCACGCTCCGCCTTGAAAACGTCCTTCACCAGGGCGGGTTCCAGATAGGGCAGCCCGTAGAACACCACGTCGCCGTGTGCGTCGCGCAGGACGACGGGGGTGGCGCAGTGGGCGGGGGCGGTACGCAGGTGGATTCCGGCCCGCTCGATCAGACCCGCGCCCACGCCCAGTCTGCGTGCCGAGTCGTGGTTCCCGGAGATCATCACGGTGGGCACACCGGCGGCGGCGAGCCGGTGCAGCGCGTCGTCGAAGAGTTCGACGGCGGGGAGCGGCGGAACGGCCCTGTCGTACACGTCACCCGCGACGAGGACCACGTCCACCTCGTGTGCGTGCACCGTGGCCACCAGGTGGTCCAGGTAGGCGGCCTGGGCTTCGAACAGGGAGACCCGGTGGAACGACCGCCCCAGGTGCCAGTCCGATGTGTGCAGAATCCTCAAGAGCCGACTCCGACCTGCGTCATTCTCTTCCTCCGCCCCCGGGGCCCGGCTCCGCCGCGCACCGTGACCACACCGGCCGTCGCGGGTACCGGTCGCACCTGCACCGGTGGGCCCCTGTTTCCTCACCGGCCCCCAGTCTCCCATCACCGCCGACCGCCCCGGGCCTTCGGCCGGACTTGTCGCGCGGGCGTGGGACCTGGACAGCGTGGCCCGGACCCCGACCCCGGCTCCGGACCCGACCTCCCGGTCAGACGTCCCCGTACGCCTCGCCGCCCAGCTCCAGCCGGGCCTCGCCCGCCGTCGCGTCGGCCAGCCAGCCGCGGAATCCCTCGACGTCGGCGTCCGGCAGCCCGATCTCGATGACTACGGCCTCCGCGTACCGGACCTCGCGCACCGTCCGTCCGGTGGCCCGGAGGTCGTTCTCCAGCTTGCCCGCGCGCTGATGGCCGACGGTGATCGTGGCGAGGCGGAACCGCTGCCGGGTGAGGGTGCCGATCGCGTCGAGGGCCTCGCCCACCGCTCCCCCGTACGCCCGGATCAGTCCGCCCGCGCCGAGCTTCACACCACCGTAGTAGCGGGTGACGACGGCCACGACGTACCGCATCTCACGGCGCGTCAGCATCTGCAGCATGGGCACACCCGCGGTGCCGCCGGGCTCTCCGTCGTCGCTCGCCTTCTGTACGGAGGCGTCGGCGCCGATCACATAGGCGAAGCAGTTGTGGGTGGCGGTCGGGTGTTCCTTGCGAACGCGTGCGACGAAGTCCTGCGCCTCCTGCTCGGTGGCGGCGGGGGCGAGCGAGCAGATGAAGCGTGACCGGTTGATCTCGGTCTCGTGCACGCCCGCTCGGGCGACTGTCCGGTACTGCTCCTGCATCCGGCCAGCCTATGCCCCGGCCGGGAACAGTCCGGGGCCGCCGTCCGTTGTCCGGATCATGTACGCAGACGCAGAGACGATCCGCAGGATTCTCCGGGACACGGGCGAGACCTGGGCCGTGGTGGGCCTGTCCAACAACCGGTCGCGCGCGGCCTACGGCGTCGCCGAGGTGCTTCAGCGCTTCGGCAAGCGCGTGGTCCCGGTGCATCCGAAGGCGGAGCGGGTCCACGGCGAGGACGGCTATGCCTCGCTGGCCGACATACCGTTCCCGGTCGATGTGGTGGACGTCTTCGTCAACAGCGAACTGGCGGGCGGCGTGGCCGACGAGGCAGTGACCGCGGGCGCGAAGGCGGTCTGGTTCCAGCTCGGGGTGGTCGACACCGAGGCGTACGACCGCACGCGCGCGGCGGGGCTCGACATGGTCATGGACCGCTGCCCCGCCATCGAGATTCCGGCGCTGAGCCAGTAGCCGCAGCGGCCCCGTCGTTCGTCCGAATGTGCGTGGTGTCACACTCGCGGCCCGGCTGGGAGAATGGCCCGCTGTGGGTACTACGACTGCGCCGATCGTCCGTCACGGCCGAACCGGGCTGGCCGGGCAACTGTCCGAGCTCGGAGTGGAGCGGAACGGCGTCCTTCTGGTGCACGCGTCGATGCGGGCGGTGGGCACGGTCGGCGGCGGGGTCGGGGCGGTGGTCGGTGCGTTGCGCGACGCCCTCGGCGGGCGCGGCACACTCGTCGTCCCGGCTTTCACTCCGGAGAACTCCGACACCTCTCCGCACTATCTCGACCGGGTGCGCGGTCTCACCGACCAGGCCCGGGAGGCGGTGCGGGCGAGCATGCCGCCGTTCGACGCGGCGACTTCGGCCGCGCCGTCGATGGGCCGCCTCGCCGAGGCGGTCCGGCTGACCGAGGGGGCGGTACGCAGCGGACATCCTCAGACGTCCTTCGCCGCGCTCGGGCCGCTGGCCGGGAATCTGGTGGCGGACCACCGATCCGACTGCCATCTCGGCGAGGACTCCCCGTTGGCCCGCCTCTACGACCTGCGGGCCCAAGTGCTCCTGCTGGGCACCGGCTTCGACACCTGCACCGCGTTCCATCTCGGTGAGTACCGGGTACCCTCCCCGCCCCGCCGCAGCTACCGCTGTGTGGTGACGACCGAGGGCCGACGCCATTGGTGGGAGTACGAGGACGTCGCGCTCGACGACAGCGACTTCGCGGCCCTGGGAGCGGACTTCACCCGCTCGGACCACGGTGCGGCGGTCCGCACCGGTCCGGTGGGCGCGTCGACGAGCCGGCTCTTCCGCCTCACCGATGCCGTCGACTTCGCCTCCCGCTGGCTGTCGTCACACCGCAGCGGATGCCGGTGAGGGCCCTTCGCCGCACGCACGGCTGAGCGGCGGCCTCAGACCCTGACGCCCAGGCCCTCGACGATCACCGCGCCCGGCAGCGCGGCCAGCGCCTTGCCCGGAACGATCAGCTTGCCCCGGCGCCTGCCGCTGCCGATCAGCACCCACTCCTCGTCGACGACGGCGGGATCGATCAACAGCGGCCATCCGGCCGGGAGTCCGATCGGTGTGATGCCGCCGTACTCCATGCCGGTCTCGCCGACCGCCGTGTCCATCGAGGCGAAAGACGCCTTGCGGGCACCGAGGTGCTTGCGGACCGCGCCGTTCACGTCGACGCGGGAGTGGGAGAGGACGAGGCAGGCCGCCAGCGTCACTTCGCCGCCGCGCTTGCCCGCCACCACGACGCAGTTGGCCGAGCGGTCGAGCAGTTCCGCGCCGTGGTGCTCGACGAAGACCGCGGTATCGGCGATGGCCGGATCGGTGTCGACGTGGATGACATGCTCGGCGGGGACCCCGCCCCAGCCCTCGGTCACAGCTGCGGCGACGGGCTCGGTGAGCAGGTCGAGGCGGTCGGCCGCCGGGCAGGCGTTCTCGAAGGATCCGATGGGTGCGCGCATGCGCACCACGCTAACAGCGTCCTGGAGGCGGCCGATGGGCCGTCTCACCGTACGGGTGGGATCGAGACCACCATCGTCACCTCGGTGGGCTCGGAGCCGTCGTTGCGGTAGGCGTGCGGGTGATGCGCCTCGAAGGTGGCGGATCCACCGGCCGGTACGCGGTACGAGGAGCCGTCGACGACCAGAGTGAGCTCGCCCGCCGTGACATGGAGCAGTTCGACGGTGCCCTCGGGGTGCGGATCGGAAGTGCTGCTGTCGCCGGGCATCAGGCGCCACGACCAGAGTTCGAGCGGACCCCTGGCCTCCGTACCGACGAGCAGGGTGGTGGCGCTGCCCGCCTCCGTGGACCACATGCGTACCGCCTGGCTCTCGGGCACCAGCCGGACCGGTGAGCCCTGTTCATAGTCGAGCAGGGTGGTGATGCTGACGCCCAGCGCGTCGGCGAGCTTGACCGTGGTGCCGACGCTCGGATTGGTGCGGGCCTGCTCGATCTGAATGATCATGCCGCGGCTGACCCCGGCACGAGCGGCGAGTGCGTCCAGGGTGAAGCCGCGTTCCCCCCGCCAGCGTTTGAGATTGCGCGCCAGCGACTGAGTGAGCTGATCCAGGTCAGACACATTCCGTCCAATATTTTGGATGACAGGGTCAAAAATACTGCACTACGGTGTGGTGGACCACACCGTTCATCGCACTGTACTGCGAGGCATGCCATGACAGCACTGTTCGCCCTGGCCACCAGCCTGCTCTGGGGGTTGGCCGACTTCGGCGGCGGGCTGCTCACCCGGCGGACGCCCGCACTCACCGTGGTCGTCGTCTCGCAGGCCGCCGCGGCCGTCGTGCTGGGTGGCATCGTGATCGCGACCGGCGGCTGGAGCGAGGCAGGTCCGCACCTCTGGTTCGCCGTCGCGGCGGGTGCCGTCGGGCCTGTCGCGATGCTGAGCTTCTACAAGGCCCTGGCGCTCGGCCCGATGGGCGTGGTCTCACCGCTCGGATCACTGGGTGTCGCCGTTCCGGTGAGCATCGGGATCGCCGTCGGGGAGCGGCCGGGGCTGCTGCAGTTCGCGGGAGTCGGCGTGGCCTTGGTGGGCATCGTGCTGGCGGGTGGTCCACAGTTGCGCGGGGCGCCGGTGCAGCGCCGGGCGGTGCTGCTGACCCTGGTGGCCGCCTTCGGCTTCGGTTCGGTGATGTCCCTGATCGCAGAGGCGTCCACCACGGTCACCGGGCTGTTCCTGGCGCTCTTCGTCCAGCGCCTGACCAACATCGCGGTGGGCGGTACGGCCTTGTACGTATCGGTGCGGCGCGGGGCGCGCGCACTGCCCGAGGAGGGCGGTGTCGCCGTGGTGCTGGCCGCGCTGCCGGCCCTGGCGTTCGTCGGGCTCGCGGACGTGGCGGCCAACGGCACTTACTCGATCGCCGCACAGCACGGCCCGGTCACCGTGGCCGCCGTGCTCGCCTCGCTCTATCCGGTGGTCACGGCCCTGGCCGCGCGCGGCGTGCTCAAGGAACGACTGCGCGGGGTACAGGCGGCCGGGGCCGGTCTCGCGCTGGTGGGCACAGTGCTGCTGGCGACCGGCTGAGGGCCCCCGGCGGCCGCCGCCCTCAGTCGCCGGACGGACCCGAAGCCTCGCTCGGTTCCGCCAGGGACAGCAGCTGCTCGGGCGTGACGCCCGACGGAATCGGTACCGGGGCAGGGGTGCGCAGCGGGGGCTGCCAGCCCTTCTCGGGGTCCCAGCTGCGCACGACACGGGCGGGAGCACCGGCCACCACCGCGTGGTCGGGCACCTCTCCGCGTACGACCGCGCCAGCCGCGACCACCACGTTGCGCCCCAGCACGGCCCCCGGCAGGATCACCGCTCCGGTGCCGATCCAGCAGCCCGGCCCGATGGCGACGGGCTCCATGCGGGGCCACTGCTTGCCGACCGGCTCGTGCGGATCGTCGTAACTGTGGTTCGTGGACGTGATGTACACATACGGCCCGCAGTACGTGTCAGAACCGATGGTCACCCTGGTGTCGGCGACGACATGACTGCCGCGGCCGAGCACCACTCCGTCCCCCAGGGTCAGGATCGGCTCGGCGCCGAGGTCCAGGTCGGGCATGAGTCCGGCCGTCAGCGTGACCTGCTCACCGATCACACAGTGGGCGCCGAGCTCGATCCACGGCTCTCCGAAGACCGTGCCCTGCGGGAAGGCGAGCCGGGTGCCTTCGCCGATCCGGCCGAACCGCAGCCCGCCGGGGTGTTCCGCGGTGACCGCGCCCGACTCCTGCACCCAGCGCCAGCCGCGATGGACAGCCCGGGACACGGCGCGCCGCCGCCAAGCGGCGAGGGAAGAGCACGCGTTCCAGTTCTTGGGCACTCGCACACGGTAGTCGGCGGCGCCCGGCGTGATCACCGGGGCACCCTGTGATGTTCACCCCACTCGGCGTCAGCTCTTCGCCCGTCGCATACCGTTTCTCCGACGCGATCGGACAGCGGCGGACGGGCCGTGGCGGTCGGACGACGCGACCGCACCACACCTGAGCACGGAGGAACGGGCGATGGCAGAGCAGGCGTTGATCACGGGAATCGGCGGCAAGGAACCGGACATCGATGCGGAAGCCTTCACCGCACCGATGTCGGTCGTGATCGGCGAGATCACGATGGCGGCCGGCTCCAGCCTCTGGTACCAGGCCGTGCTGCGCGCCGACTGCGGCCCCATCGCCATCGGCGCCGACAGCAACATCCAGGACAACTGCAGCGTGCATGTCGACCCCGGGTTCCCGGTAACGGTCGGCGAGCGTGTCTCGGTCGGGCACAACGCCGTACTCCACGGCTGCACCATCGAGGACGACGTCCTGGTCGGCATGGGGGCCACGGTCCTCAACGGCGCCCGCATCGGCGCCGGTTCGCTGGTCGCGGCACAGGCGCTGGTTCCGCAGGGGATGCAGGTACCGCCGGGGTCGCTCGTCGCCGGCGTCCCCGCCAAGGTCAAGCGGCAGCTGACCGAGGAAGAGCTCGAAAGCATCAAGTTCAACGCGGTGGGCTACGTGGAACTGGCCAAGGCACACCGCCAGGCACACGCGAGCTGAGCGGAACGCGACAGTACGGAGCGGAACCCGGAGGCACGGGCGGGCCGGCGGAGGGAAGCGAAGGAAGCATCGGACAACGATTCCCGCAGGTCCGTTCCACCCCCGGCCCGGCCTACACCCCAGACCCATACAGCCCCGGCCGGGACGGTTCATCCCGGCCGGGCCCCGTACGGCCTCAGCCGGGATGCTCCGGCCCGGCGCGGTCAGTCCACGGCCGGCACGGTCTCCGCGTCGGGCGCCGATGCGGCCGACGCCTGTGCCGCCGCCTTCTTGGCGCGGTTCTTCAGCACCAGCATGGACGTCACACCGATCAGCACCGCGGCGACCAGGCCGAGGTACGAGAACCGCTTGAGCCAGGCCTCGGCGACGACACCCATCGAGTAGACGACGGCCGTGGTGCCACCGGCCCAGACGATGCCGCCCAGCACGTTCGCGATCAGGAACCTCCAGTACGGCATGTGCAGCACACCGGCCAGCGGACCCGCGAAGATCCGCAGCAGTGCGACGAAGCGGCCGAAGAACACCGCCCACATGCCCCACTTCTGGAACGACCGTTCCGCCATGCCGATCTGGCTCTCCCCGAAGTGCTTGGGGAACTTCCCGCCGAGCCAGGCGATCAGCGGCCGTCCGCCCTTGCGGCCGATGGCGTAGCCGACCGAGTCACCGACGACCGCGCCCGCCGATGCGCAGGCGCCGAGGATCCAGGGGTTGATTCCGTCGTGTCCGACGGCCAGAAGCGCCGCGCTGACCAGGACGATCTCGCCCGGCAGCGGAATGCCGAGGCTCTCCAGCCCGATGACGACGCCCACCAGGACGTACACGCTGACCGCCGGGACGGTCTCCAGCCACTCCTGGATGTGCAACGCCGATTCCTCCCGTAACTGATGTCCGGTTGTCCGCCGGTCAACTCCTCGGCGCACCGCGGGAATGCTACCTGCCTGGCCATCCGCACGAACAGCGCGAAGGACCGCCACGGCCCCTGGGATCCAAGAGTGCGGGGCGGCCCTTCGCAGAGCCGTTCCTGGTCAGGCGTTCGAACGCAACGTCCAGACGACCGTCATCTCACCGGTCACCGCGCCGTCCGCGCGCCGGATCTCGATGGCCACGGGGAACTCGGGGCGCATGCCCTCGTCCAGTTCGGCGATGACCTCGGCCACCGGGCGGCCGAGGGTTGCCGTGGCCGTGACGACCCCCTTGGCCAGCTTCTTGTAACCGATCTCCGCTTTCACCGCCAGCGGAACTGCGCGGGACAGCTGGTCGCCGAAGGCGGCGAGGACGATCGCACCGCTGGCGGACTCCGCGAGCGTGAACATCGCGCCGGCATGGGGTCCGCCGACGTGGTTGTGGTAGTCGGCCTGGTCCGGCAGACGGACCACCGCACGCTCGGCGGTCGTCTCCAGGAACTCGAGGTTGAGGGTCCGGGCCATCGGGACCGTCGCGGCGAGCATCTCGCCGACGGTTGTCTGTTCAGCACTCATGACCAGATGTTACTTACGAGTAGAACTGTTTGGCCATCCCGGGGTCCGGTGCGTCCGGTCCCGGGATCGCTTCCTTCACGGTTCGCTCGCAGGGGCGGGCGTGGCCGACCGGGCACCGCACCTCTATCGTTACTCGCCATGTGGCCAGGACAGCAGCCGCCCGGGGGCGAGCAGAACCCGCAGGACCAGAGTCAGAACCCGTATCAGCAGCCGGGGTACCAGCAGCCGAATCCCTATCAGCAACCGGGATATCAGCAGCAAGGACAGCCCGGGCAGCAGCCGGGGTACCCGCAGCAGGGTCAGCAGCCCGGCTATCCGCAGCCGAACCCGTACCAGCAGCCGACCGTGCCGCAGTACGCGGTGCCCGGCCCGCCCGGTGGTCCGCGGCCCGACGGCGGCAAGAAGAAGACCACCGCCGTCGCGATCGTCGCGGCCACCGCCGTCGTCGTGGCTGCCGTGGTCACCGGTGTCGTCGTGATGAACAAGGACGACAACAAGGGCAAGGACGTCGCCGACGGCAAGAACTCCTCGGCGCCCGCCGAACCGTCCGAATCCGCGTCCTCGCCCGAGGCGAACCCGCGCGGCACCGGCGGGGACGCCAAGCCCCAGATCGCGGGCTGGAAGGTCGTCACCAACCCCAAGTGGGGCACGCAGTTCGACGTGCCGGGCGACTGGGAGGTCAGCGCTCCCGGCACGTCCTCGTTCTTCGAGGACGACAAGAAGGGCGACGGCACGCCCCTCATCGGTTTCTCCGCGCCGACGTACTACCAGAAGAAGTGGTGCGTGGACGATTCCGACAAGGACGGCATCACGGAGAACATCAGCCTCGCAAGTGCTGGTACCCGGGGCGCCCAGGGCGCCACCGATGCCGCCAAGAACGCCCACAGCGAGGCCGGCACCTGGGCATGGGCCGCCTATGCGCAGCACATGCCGCAGAGCACCATCAAGTTCACCCCGGCCAAGCAGTACACCACGAAGTCGGGGCTCACCGGCCAGGTCGTCACGGCCACCGCTCCCAACGTCACGAAGCGGAAGAAGTGCGACAGCGACGGCAAGACGATCGCCTTCACCTTCAAGAACAAGAAGGGCGAGTTCGCGTCCTGGATCCTGTACGGAGCGGACAACGTCAAGAACGAACTCCCTGATACGACGATCCAGAAGATTCTGAGCACTGTGCGGCTGGTGGACGCCGCCCCGTCCCCCTGACCCACTCCCCCGCGTCCCGGAAAACAATTGGCGGGGCGGGCCCGCGGCGGCGATAGTCCCTTGGTGACTGCCGCTCCCGCCTCCCCCGTCCGCCGCCCCGGCCGCAACTATCGTCTGCTGACCGCCGCCGCGATCATCACGGGCCTGGGTACCCATGGTGCACTGATCGCGGCGGCGTTCGCGGTTCTGGAGGCGGGCGGTGACGGCGGCGACGTCGGCCTGGTGGCCGCCGCCAGGGCCGCACCGCTGGTGCTCTTCCTGCTGATCGGCGGGGCGGTCGCCGACCGGCTGCCACGCCACCGCGTGATGGTCGCGGCGAACGCCCTCAACTGCGTCTCGCAGGCCGCCTTCGCCTGGCTGGTCCTGGCCGGCGATCCGAAGCTGTGGCAGATGATGCTGCTCACCGCGTTGTGCGGCACCGGGCAGGCGTTCTTCAACCCGGCAGCCGAGGGCATGCTGATGTCGAGCGTCAGCCGTGAGCAGGCGAGCCGCGCCTTCGCCCTGTTCCGGATGGCCATGCAGGGCGCGACGATCGGCGGTGCGGCGCTCGGCGGCGCCATGATCGCCGCGATGGACCCGGGCTGGGTGCTGGCCATCGATGCGGCGTCCTTCGCTTTGGCGGGTGCGCTGCGTGCCTTCCTCGACGTCAGCCACATTCCGTCGCGCGTGCCGGGCGGCGGCCTGCTCGCCGATCTGCGGGACGGCTGGCAGGAGTTCGTCGGCCGCCCCTGGCTGTGGAGCATCGTGGCGCAGTTCTCGGTGGTGGTCGCCGCGGTGGGGGCCGCCGAATCGGTGTACGGGCCACTGGTCGCCAGGGACGAACTCGGTGGCGCGCGTCCCTGGGGCTTCGCGCTCGCCGCGTTCGGGGCCGGCACGCTGGGCGGGGCGTTCCTGATGACGCGCTGGAGGCCCCGGCGGATGCTGCTGGCCGGAACTCTCTGTGTCTTCCCGCTGGCGCTGCCGTCGGCGGGACTCGCGGTGCCGTTGCCGGTGGTGGGGCTCTGCGGGGTGATGTTCGTCAGCGGCGTCGCCATCGAGGTGTTCGGGGTCTCGTGGATGACGGCCATGCATCAGGAGATCCCGGAGGAAAAGCTGTCGCGGGTCTCGGCGTACGACTGGTTCGGCTCGGTGGCGATGATGCCGGTCGCCACCGCGCTCGCCGGTCCGGTGGAGTCCCTGGTCGGGCGCGGTCCGGCCCTGTGGGGCTGCGCGGCGCTGATCGTGCTGGTCACCGGTGCCGTGCTGTTCGTACCCGAGGTACGCAATCTGACCCGAGCCGCCGTCACCACCGAGGTGGTGACGGCCAAGGCCCTGGCGTCGGGCTCAGCCGATGCCGAAGGCTCCGTCGGGCGGCTCGGGTGAGGCGACCGCCTCGCTGTCCACGACTGGCCGGGCCGCACCGGCGAACCGTTTCAGCGCGGGGCCGTACTCGACCCTGGCGGGGAAGGCGTCGGCGGCGCAGCGACGGGTCAGTGCCCCAGTGTCGACGGGGAGCGGGGACGCGACGAGGATGACGTTGCCGAAGCGCCGGCCGCGCAGCACCGCGGGTTCGGCGATCAGCGCGAGCTCCTCGAAGACGGTCGCGAAGGTGGCCAGTTGGGAGCGGAGGAACCCGAAGGGCGCGCCGTCGGCGAGGTTGGCGGCGTAGATTCCGCCGTCGCGCAGCACCCGGCGGGCGGCCTGCGCGTACTCGACGCTGGTGAGGTGGGCAGGCACCCGCGAACCACCGAAGACGTCCGCGATCAGGAGGTCGACGGAGCCGGGCCGGGTCTGTTCCAGCCGGCTGCGGGCGTCCGTGCCGTGCACCGTGATTCCGCTGCCTTCGGGGACCGGCAACTGCTCCGCGACCAGGGCGAGGAGCCCGAGGTCGGCCTCGGCGACGTCCTGACGGGAGCCGGGCCTGGCCGCGGCGACGTAGCGGGGCAGGGTGAGCGCACCGCCGCCGAGGTGGAGTACGTCCAGCGGTGCGCCCGGTACCGCCGCGCAGTCCACTACGTGGGCGAGCCGGCGAGCGTACTCGAATTCGAGGTGGTCCGGCGCGTCGAGGTCGACGTACGACTGGGGCGCGCCGTCGACGGTGAGCAGCCAGGCCCGGTCCCGGTCCACGTCGGGCAGGAGTCTGGCGGTGCCCTGGTCCACGTCCCGGATGACAGGTATCGACTCGTTCACTCCCCCATTGTGAGGGGCCGGATCAGCTGTTCACGACCGCGGCGACGGCCTCGGTGTGCGCCGCGGCCTGGGCGAGCCCGGCGCGGGCTGCCGCGGCCCGGTGGCCCGGGTCGAGGGGGTTGTGGCCGAACGCCTTCTTGGCCGCCGCGTCCGGGGTGATCACCTCGACGCGGGTTCCCTTCGCGGCGAGTTCGGCCGCCTGTGAGCGCGGCGAGGCGATGGCCTTGTTGCCACTGGCCGTCGGTGCGATGACGACGACGCGTCCGTAGCCCGCGGCAAGATGGGCGTTGGCCGGGGAGTGCACTCCGCCGTCGATCCAGGACCGTCCCCCGATGGTGGCGACCGGCCAGACGGCCGGAACGGCGCAGCTCGCGGTGACGGCGTCGACAAGGGGCACTGCGCTGTCCTTGTCGAATGTGTGGAGTTCACCCGTGACCGCGTCGACTGCGGTGACGCGCAGGGGCCGCTCGGGCCAGTCGGTCGTGGGGAGGCGTTCGGCGATCGACGCGCGCCGCTCTTCCGCGGTGACGCCGAGGCGGGCGCCCTGCGCGATCGCGGCCAGCTTCCGGCCGTACGCCTCGGGGGTACGGGCAGTCAGTACGGCCCCCGCGTAGCGCAGGAGCGTGAGCGCCCCGAGCTTGCCGCCGGTCATGTCCTGCGGATCGGCGAGCTGGAGTTCGTACAGTTCCGGCAGGCCGAGCAGCCCTGAGGCCAGCTGCGCGCCGACCACCGCGCCCGCCGAGCTGCCGATGATCAGATCGGCGCCGGTGAGGTCCACGCCCGCCTTCGCGAGCCCGTACAGAATTCCCGTTTCCCAGGCGCTGCCGGTGACGCCGCCGGCACCGAGCACCAGTGCTGTTTCTGTCATGCCGTCAGTCTTGCGCAAGGCATCGGGCCCGCCTCCCGCAGGGTACGGGAGGCGGGCCCTTGGCGACACGCGTCAGAGCAGTCCGGTCACGGTGCCCGCGCCGACGGTACGGCCGCCCTCGCGGATCGCGAAGCCGAGTCCGGTCTCCAGCGGGACGTCACGGCCCAGTTCGACGGTCAGGTCGACCGTGTCACCGGGGCGCGCCACCGCCACCGTGCCGAGGTCGACATCGCCGACGACGTCCGCGGTGCGGATGTAGAACTGCGGCCGGTAGCCGGTGGTGACCGGCGTGGTCCGGCCGCCCTCGCGCGCCGACAGGACGTACACCTGCGCGGTGAAGCGGCGGCTCGGCGTCACGCTGCCGGGCGCCGCGACCACATGGCCGCGACGGACCCGGTCGCGCTCCACACCGCGCAGCAGCAGCGCCACATTGTCGCCGGCCTCCGCGGACTCCATCGGCTTCCCGAAGGTCTCCAGACCGGTGACGACCGTCTCGATGTCCGGGCCCAGCACCGACACCCGGTCGCCGACCCGCACGGTGCCGCGCTCGACGGCCCCGGTGACGACAGTGCCCCGGCCGGTGATGGTCAGGACGTTCTCCACCGACAGCAGGAACGGCGCGTCGGTGTAGCGGACCGGCATCGGCACATACGTGTCGACGGCGTCGAGCAACGCCTCGACGGCCGCGGTCCAACGAGGGTCGCCTTCCAGGGCCTTGAGGCCCGACACACGTACGACGGGGACGGAGTCACCGCCGTAGCCGTGCGCGGAGAGCAGTTCGCGGACCTCGAGCTCGACCAGGTCGGTCAGCTCGGGGTCCCCCGCGTCGGCCTTGTTGAGGGCCACGACGATGTGGTCGACGCCCACCTGCCGGGCGAGCAGGACGTGCTCGGCGGTCTGCGGCATGATCCCGTCGAGCGCGGAGACGACGAGGATCGCTCCGTCGAGCTGGGCGGCGCCGGTGACCATGTTCTTGATGTAGTCGGCGTGGCCCGGCATGTCGACATGGGCGTAGTGGCGGGTGTCGGTCTCGTACTCGACGTGCGCGATGTTGATGGTGATGCCGCGCTGCGTCTCCTCCGGCGCCCGGTCGATCCGGTCGAACGGGACGAACGTGCCGGTTCCGCGGTCGCTGAGGACCTTGGTGATGGCGGCGGTCAGGGTGGTCTTGCCGTGGTCGACGTGGCCCATGGTGCCGATGTTGAGGTGCGGCTTGGTGCGCACGTATGCCGTCTTGGGCATGGCTCATTCCTTGGAATTCGAAGCTGAGAGAGAAGACCCCAGGGCCCCGCCGACCCTCCCCTTACGGGGTCCGCCGGACTGTCGGGGGAGGGTCAGCTTCGGGCGCCGCCGATGGGCGCCGCGGCAGCGGTGAATGCTGCCGCTGCGACAAGTGCCGCTGCGATGACGGGGTTCACGGCAGCCTTCGGCGCGTCCGCGACTGCGGACCGCGCTGCGGGAAAGGCGTACCGGAACATGGGTCCGATCATGGCCGAGGGACGTGGCGGCGTCGAATGGTTTTCCGGCTGACATCGCGGGCGGATGCGGGAGTTCGGCGTCCGGCCGGCGTCGCAGGCATGGCGTCCGGCAGAGCGGGGAGTGGTACGGGCCGCCCGTCCCGTACCGTTCGCGTTACGGCGATCACCCGCGGGCGTCGGTTAGTCTCCCCGCATGCTCGACCCCGTCCCCGCCGCCCGGCCCGCCACCGGTCTCGCCGCGCGCTGTACGAGGGCGCTGCTGTCGCCCTGGTCCCGGTTCTCGCTGCTCGTGGTGGTGCTGCTGGCCGCCGCGGCGGCGATGCTGCTCCTCCAGCCCCAGCGGTTGCTGGCCGCCGACTGGCCCGGCCGGCTGAGCGGGGGCGCCGCCGCGGTCGTGCTGTTCGGTGTCGCGTACGGCGCGTGCACCGTGGCCTTCGTACCGAGGCCCCTGCTCAATGTCGCCGCGGGCGCGCTCTTCGGTTCGCAGGCGGGTCTGGCGGCGTCGCTGGCGGGCACGGTCCTCGGCGCGGGCATCTCGTTCGGGCTGGGCAGGGTGCTCGGTCAGGACGCGCTCCGTACGCTGCTGCGCGGGCGCTGGCTCAGGGCGGCGGACGGTCAGCTGAGTCGGCACGGTTTCCGCTCGATGCTGGCGCTGCGGCTGTTCCCCGGTGTCCCGTTCGCGGCGGCCAACTACTGCGCGGCGGTCTCGCGCATGGGGTACTCACCGTTCCTGGCCGCCACCGGGCTCGGCTCGATCCCGAACACCGCCGCGTATGTCGTCGCGGGCAGCGAGGCCTCGTCACCGACATCGCCCGCGTTCCTGGCGGCAATGGGCTTCATCGTACTGACGGGGCTCGGCGCGGCCGTCGTCGCCTGGCGCAAGCGCCACCGACTCTCCGCCGAGTGAGCCGTGTGGTCCGGTTCGCGCCGGAGCGGGCGGCAGGGGCGGCGCGGGTACGCGTAAAGCTGTTCATCTGAGGGCGATACTCTGCCCGCGACCGACCGAAGATCTCCGGGCGCGGCACCGTGCCCTGCCCTCATTCGACCGCAAATCCGCACATGGCCGACGGCACCCATGGCCGTCGGCCGATGCACGATCACCTCCGGGATGGCCAAAGCCCCATGAGCTGGTTCGAATCGTTCGTCCTGGGCCTCGTTCAGGGACTGACCGAGTTCCTGCCGATCTCCTCCAGCGCGCATCTGCGGCTGACCGCCGCGTTCGCCGGGTGGCACGACCCGGGTGCGGCGTTCACCGCCATCACCCAGATCGGCACGGAGGCGGCCGTCCTCATCTACTTCCGCAAGGACATCGTTCGGATCGTCTCTGCCTGGTTCCGCTCGCTGGTGGACCGGTCCATGCGCGGCGACCACGACGCCCGGATGGGCTGGCTGGTCATCGTCGGCTCCATCCCCATCGGCGTGCTCGGTGTGACGTTCAAGGACCAGATCGAGGGGCCCTTCCGCGATCTTCGGCTGATCGCCACCACTCTGATCGTCATGGGCATCGTCCTCGGTTTCGCCGACCGTCTCGCCGCCCGCGACGAGTCGGGAGGCAGGCACCGGGCCGGCAAGGAGCGCAAGACACTCAAGGAACTCGGCGTCAAGGACGGCCTGATCTTCGGTTTCTGCCAGGCCATGGCCCTGATCCCGGGTGTCTCCCGCTCCGGCGCCACCATCAGCGGCGGTCTGCTGATGGGGTACACCCGCGAGGCGGCGGCCCGCTACTCCTTCCTGCTGGCGATCCCGGCAGTGCTGGCCTCGGGTGTCTTCGAGCTGAAGGACGCGGGTGAGGGACATGTGTCGTGGGGGCCGACGATCTTCGCGACGTTCATCGCGTTCGGCGTGGGGTACGCCGTCATCGCGTGGTTCATGAAGTTCATCACGACCAAGAGCTTCATGCCTTTCGTGGCCTACCGGATCATTCTGGGCATTCTGCTCTTCATCCTGGTCGGCGCCGGGGTTCTGAGCCCGCACGCGGGCGAGTCCGCGGGTTGACCGAGTCACCACGCCTAGCACCATCTAGCGCATTCTGACGCTTGCGTCGTGTTCGTCTCCTACTCGTCTCCCACTCGGGAGACTGGGAGACGCGCGGCCAAAGAGCTGTGCGACAGCAAATCCGGGGACCGAAAGAAGGGCCTGCACAGCCTCAAGCAGCTGTGCAGGCCCTTCTACGCGGCGGCCGGGTTCGGGTCAGTCCGGGTCGGGGCGGGCCAGTAGACCTTGAACGCGCTCGGCGAGCGCCTTCTCCGGGTCGGCGGCGGAAACTGAGGGCTCCCAAGCGTCGTGCGGTGCGCCCGGCCCAAAACCAGCGGCATGCAGGGAGCGTAGCGGCCTGCGTCCCGCAATCAGAAGACGCAGCACAGGCACGGCCGCGGGGCGGTCATTCCACCCGCAACCGCTGCACCCAGCCACAGCCAGGCACAGCGGTTGAGATGGTCAGACCCGCGAGGTCTCCGCACCAGGTGCGTGTGCTGCCGGTTCAACCTTCTGCGTCCGGAGTTCCCTGACCTCAGCCTGAAGGTCTGTGAGTTGCCGGTGAAGTGCCTGAATCGCCACGATCGCGACGCCGTTGGCATCGGTGCAGCAGATCGTCCTGTCGTCGGCTCCCAGGCCGAGGTGGGCCCGCCAGTCCTGTGCCATCGGCCCCAGGTGGCGCACTTCGTCGTCCTCCCACCGGTACCGCCATGTGCTCACCGGTAGGCCGATCACCGCGGCGAGGACATCGAACCCGTTCACGCCGTCACCCGCCTCTGCGACGGTTTCCCCGGAGGCTGTGGACGTCAATCCGGCAGGAGAGGGTGTGTCGGGGTGCAGGCGCGCCCGGTAGGCCCGAATACCGGCGGTCCGGGCGCGGTGAAGTCGTTCGGTCAGCGATCCCATCGCACCGGGCTCACGCTGGTCTTTACGGCCCGGTCGGAGAACAGCAGACTGCCCAGCGGGACGAACTGAACGGAGGCTCCGGGGTCGTCGTCGGCCGGGGCGGCGCTCTGCTCCACCGCCCGCACCTGCGCGGGCTCGGCGGCCTCGGCGGCCGAGGTTGCGCCCAGGCACACCGACACGGCGGCGATCGCAGCGGAGGACACTGCGGCAAGTCGGGTAGCTGTGGTAAGAGACATGAAGCACGCTCCAGGTTGGTCAGAGATCGGATCAACCAGGCAACGACACCGCCCCCCATCGGTCACGAGCAGCACGACCACACGTTGACCGGACCCAGCGGTCCGAATCAGAGCGCTTCGTGAAGAGCCCGAGCGAGGAAGTTGTTCGCAGTCGTTCCAGGATGGTGAACAACGGCTGCGTACACGGTCCGCCCGCCCGCCTGGAACCGCAGCGCGCGGCAGACGGGGCGTCTACACCATCACCGTGGGCAACGCCGGGCCCGGCCCAATGGACCGGCACCGTCGTCAGAGTCCACGATCTCCTCCCGCCACGGCTCAAAGCCCGCAGTCTCAGCGGCCCCGGATGGACCTGCACCCTGAGCACCCTCACCCGGCAACCAGCTTCGGAACCGGATCAGACGGCTACCGGAAAACCGGCCACACCATCGTCATCGTCCCACCCGCAGCCGTCACCCCTCAGAGCATCGCCGACGTGCTCGAAGGCGGAACGCTGGGCGTCGAGCGTACAAAGGTGTAGATGTCCATGGTCACGTGGATCGAGCTGTGGCCCAGAGGTTTCGTGCTTCGGGCGTCGGCGACCGCCCACGCCAGGGCCGCGACGACCAGCGCCGCACAACACCCTGCGGCGGCCCGTACGACGGAGCGGCGGGTGCGCGCACTCCAGGAGGTCCGGGCGAGGAGCCGGGCGAGCGCCGGGAGCACCAGGATCGCGTGCAGGCTCACGCCGTGCAGCGGTTTGAGCGATGCGGTGGACCGGTAGCCGGCCGACTGGTGTCCGGTGCGGGTGAGGTACACGCCGCGGGCGATCATGGCCATGCCCGACAGCAGTCCGACGAGGAGGATCGCCCACCCCGCCCGCAGGGCCAGGGCCATACCGGCGGGCCCCTGCGGGCGCCAGGTGAACGAGGCGATCGCGAGAGTGGCGAGGATGCCGACCAGCAGTCCCCCGCCGACAGCCAGCGACATGGAGACCGCGGTGTCGAACGGGGTCTCCATGTTGAAGTGGGACGGTACGCCGCGCCACGCCTGGAGCGTGATGCCGCCGACCTCCAGTACGCAGTCGGCGGCGAGCAGCCCGAGCAGCACGGCCCGGACCCGGTTCCCGAGCCGTATGTACGAGGACACCCAGGTCACCGTGGCGAGCGTCAGACCGAAGGAGAACCCGAAGGTGACCGGTTTACGCCAGGACACCGGGCCCTCCCAGGAACCGCCGTCGACGGCGAGGACGACGAGGTGGAACAGCCCGGAGCCGACAAGCACCGCTCCCGTCACATGACAGAGTGCCTCGACGGGGCGCAGCCGACGCCACTCGGTGCTGAAGGGCGGCTGCCCGGCGCTCGCGGGCCCGGGCACGGTCGTCTCCACTGCGGACTGGTTCTCCATGGCCCGAAGCCTCCCCCGGTCCGCCGCGCCGGGCGTCGTACCGGCGGAGGCGGTCGTCCTACGCCGCGCGGAGTACCGGCGGTGCCGTCCGGCGGACCACGACCGCCCGTAGCGTACGGGGCGTGCCCCGGCCGGACACGAGTCGACCGGTCCGGACAGCCGGCCCGGCGGAAGGGGCCGAAAGTCCCTGCCGTACGGCTCATGCGCGCACCAGCCTGGGACAGGTACCGCCGGAATCTGGAGGGAATCATGACCACCACCGACCGTCCCGTGATCGCAGCTGTCGACGGCTCGTCGCACAGCCGCGAGGCACTCGACTGGGCCACGCGCGAAGCCGTCCGCCGGGGGCTCGCGCTGGTGATCGTGCACGCCCGGACGCCGACCCGGCGCGCCGTCCGGGAGACGCAGCTGCGCGGGGCGGAGGAGCTGCTCACCCGGTCCGTACGGAGGGTGGGCGAGATCGCTCCGGATCTGCACCCGACGACGCTCGCACCACTGGACTTCCCCACGGCGGCGCTCACCGCCCTGAGCCGCGACGCGTCGCTGGTGGTCATCGGCTCACGGGGTCTGGGCGGTTTCCGGTCCCTGATGCTCGGCTCCAACAGCCTGGCGACCGCCTCGATGGCCAAGTGCCCCGTGGTCGTCATCCACAGCGGACCGTCGGAGGAGGACGAGGGGGAGGCGGCGGAGGCCTACCCCGACATCGTCGCGGGTGTGGCTGCCGACGAGAGCAGTGAAGCGGTGCTGGACTTCGCCTTCGTGACGGCCGCGTCCCGGCCGGGTGCGCGGCTGCGGATCGTGCACGGCTGGACGATGTTCTCCTCGATGCTGTCCGGTGGTGCCGTCTTCGACCGGGACGCGGCGGCGGGCGCGGCCGCGCGCACCCTCGCCGAACTCACCGCGGGCCGGCAGGAGAGGTACCCGCAGGTCGAGGTCGTCAGGGAACCGGTCGGAGGCTCCGCCGCACGCACCCTGGTCACGGCCTCGGCGACCGCGGCGCTGACCGTGATCGGGCGGCGCAGGGGCGGTGAGTCCCTCGGGCTCGGGCTCTCTCCCGTCGCACAGACCACGCTCACGCACGCGCTCGGCCCGGTGGCCGTGGTGCCCTGCTGACAACGGCGCCGCGCGCCCGTGCGTGCACGCCCCCTTGGCGTCGCACTCCCGCGGGCAGACACTGACCCGATGACGCAGCGCGTGGATCTCTCGACCGTGATGGACCAGCTGTCCATCGATGCAGTGATCACCGGATACGCGAGGGCGGTGGACGACGGCGCATGGGCGGACTACCGGGCCCTGTTCACCCCGGACGGCCGTGCCGACTACCGCAGCGCGGGCGGCATCGAAGGGCCCGCCGCCGAGGTCGCCCAGTGGCTTGCGGAGACCATGCGGCTGTTCCCCGTGCGCCAGCATCTGATCGTCAACCGCCGACTCGACATCCAGGACCTGGGCGGCTACCCGGGCGACCACGCCGAGGTGCGGGCCGACTACCTGAACCCGATGCGGCTGGAGGCCACGGCGGGCGGCCAGGGCGGTTCCGGAGCGGGGGCGGGCGCGCCGAACTTCGTCTCCGGCGGGCGGTACGCCTTCACCCTGTCGCGCACGGGGAGCGGCTGGGGGATCCGTTCCGTGACCGTCGACGAGAAGTGGCGCGACACAGCGGGCTCGCACACCGCGGGCTGACCCCGCCCACCGGGTGCTTCCGTTCGCCGGCGCCGGGGAAGAACTGCGGAACGGGAGCCCAGGGGCGACACTGCTGATCAAGGAGGCGCGGCATGCGGATTCCGGCGGGTCGGCGCGAGCGGTGGCAGCGGATTCTGCGGTCCGGAGGGTGGCGCGGCTGCATCGCGCTGCTCGCAGGTGCGCTGCCCGCGCTCGCGTTCCCCGCCCCTTCCCTGTGGTGGCTGGCCTACGTCGCTCTGGTGCCGTGGCTGCTGTTGATCCGGTCCGCCGGTACGGGGCGCCGGGCGGCGCTCGACGGCTGGCTCGGCGGGACGGGCTATCTGCTCGCCGTGCATCACTGGCTGATGCCGAGTCTCCATGTGTTCATCGTGATCCTGGCGGCGCTGCTCGGTCTGCTGTGGGCGCCGTGGGGGCTGCTGGTCTTCCGGACGATGCGCGGGCGGGTGCGCGTCGCATCCGCGGCGGCCGCGGTCGTGGTGGTGCCGTGCGGCTGGCTGATGATCGAACTGGTCCGCTCCTGGGAGGGGCTCGGCGGTCCCTGGGGGCTGCTCGGCGCGAGCCAGTGGGAGGTGGCTCCGGCGCTCCGCGTGGCATCGGTCGGCGGGGTGTGGCTGGTGAGTCTTCTGGTGGTCGCCGTGAACACCGCCGTCGTCCTGCTGTTCGTGAGCACGGCCGCCCGGACGGTCGCCGTGGTCTCCGTCCTGACGTGCGCCCTGGCGGTGGGGGCGATGGTCGGGTGGGCGCCGCGGCCCGTGCCGTCGGGCGTGGCCAGGGTCGCCGTCGTGCAGCCGGGTGTGCTCGCGGGTCCCCACAGCATCGAGCGGCGGCTCGCCACGAGTGAGCGGCTGACCGGATCACTGGCGGGACGCGGTCTCGATCTGGTGGTGTGGGGCGAGAGCAGTGTCGGGGTGGATCTCTCCCAGCACCCGGACATCACCGCCCGGATCGCAGCCCTGTCGCGTCGGGTGGGCGCGGATGTACTGGTCAACATGGACGCCCGACAGACCGACGCATCGGGCCGGACGGGGATCTTCAAGTCCGCGGTGCTGGTGGGTCCGCACGGGCTGACGGGACAGCGGTACGACAAGATGCGCCTGGTGCCGTTCGGAGAGTACGTCCCGGCCCGTTCGGTGCTCGGGTGGGCCACGTCCGTGGGCAAGGCGGCGGGCCAGGACCGGCTGCGCGGCACCCACCCGGTCACGATGTGGCTCCCCCGAGCCGACGACGGGAAGGGGCTGCGTATCGGGCCGCTGATCTGCTTCGAGTCCGCGTTCCCCGACATGAGTCGGCGGCTGACCCGGGACGGTGCGCAAATCCTGGTCGACCAGTCCTCGACCGCGACGTTCCAGCACAGCTGGGCTCCCGAACAGCACGCCTCGCTCGGGGCACTGCGAGCCGCCGAGAACGGCCGCCCGATGGTGCATGCCACGCTCACCGGCGTCAGTGCGGTGTACGGCCCGCAGGGCGCACGGATCGGTGCGCCACTCGGTACGGATACGAGTGGGGCAGCGGTGTTCGACGTACCGCTGGCCTCCGGCACCACCCTCTACGTGCGGCTGGGCGACTGGCCGGTGCACGGGGCGTGGGCGGTGCTGGCCGTGTTCTGCGCGTACGAGGGGGTGCGGATGATCAGGAGACGCGACGGGGGCGGGCCGGGCGGTGCGCGGGATGCGCAGGCTCCGGTGGTCGGCTCACGCGGCGGGCCGACGGTGTGAGCCTGGGTGGGGGCCGGCCGCCGGACTATCCCGGGCCGTTCACGGAGATGATGTGCCCCTGGGCGTCGACGGTGAGCGAGACCCGCTCGACCTTGTGAGTCACGGCCAGCACCAGCCACACCGCACCCCAGAGAAAACAGGTGAACACCATCAGGAGGGCGTGGAGCACATGATTGAGCGGCCGGCCCCGGACCATGACGACCTGCGTCTCGGACCGCGACTCCACACGCCAGCCGCCGGCGATCCGCTGATTGACCGCCCAGTCGAGGATCAGACCGCGCTGCATCGCGTCGGGCGGCCGCCCGTCGGCCGAGTAGTAGCCGGGCGGCGGCTGGAGCGCTCCCCAGCCCTTTGGCTCGTCGTGGGGCCTCACGAGGTCACCTCCACGGGCCGTGGTCCATCTCCTCAGCCTGCACCGGAGCGGGTCCCGACGCATCCCGGAGCGAAGAGCCCCGGAGGGCGCTGAAGATCCTGGCGGAGCCCGACCTTCAGCACCCTCCTGACCTCGCCTAGGGTCTGTCCGGCCCGATCCGCCGGACAGACCCTTCTAGGCACAGTCCAGGTCGCGCAGGACGCGCTCGCACAGCTCGTGCGTCTGCAGGGCGTCCCTGGCGCTCAGCACCTTTCCGGCCCGTACGGCGTCCAGGAACGACAGCACGCTCTGTTCGATGCCGCGCTGACGGGCCACCGGGACCCAGTCGCCGCGCCGTCGTACGCTCGGCTGGCCCTTGTGATCGATCACCTCGGCAAGGTTCACGACCTCGCGCTTGGAGTCCTGGCCGGAGACCTCCAGCCGTTCCTCCGTCGAGCCGCTGAGCCGGTTCATGAGGCCGATCGCGGTGAATCCGTCACCGGACAGCTGCAGCACGACGTGGTGCATCAGACCGTCGCGGATCCTGGCCTGTACGACGGTGTGCTCGATCGGCCCCGGGGCGAGGAAGCGCAACGTGTCGACGACATGGATGAAGTCGTCGAGCACCATGGAGCGTGGTTCCTCGGGCAGGCCGACCCGGTTCTTCTGCATGAGGATCAGCTCGCGCGGGTGCTCGGCGCACTGCGCGTATCCGGGCGCGAGCCTGCGGTTGAACCCGACGGCGAGGCTCGCCCCGCGCTCCTCGGCCAGGCCCACCAGCCTCTCGGAATCGGCGAGTTCATAGGCCAGCGGCTTGTCGACGTAGGTGGCGACGCCCGCGTCCAGCAGACGCCCCACGATCTCCGGATGTACGGCGGTGGGAGCGTGCACGAACGCGGCGTCCAGGCCCTCGGCAAGCAGCGATCCGAGGTCGGTGTGGCGCTGCCCGGACGGGATCCGGTGCGCCTCGGCGACCGCCGTCAGAGTGGCGGGGGTGCGGGTCTGCAGATGCAGTTCGACCCCGGGCAGTGTGGTCAGAACCGGCAGATACGCCTTCTGCGCGATGTCGCCGAGCCCGATGCAGCCGACCTTCACGGGGGTCTCCCTCTCACTGTTCGGCGCCGGCCGACGTGGCGTTCACCGGGTGAGGATGCCCGTCGGGCCGTTCGAGCCGGTGTCTACCGCGGTGGCCGGTGCGCGTCCTTCGTCCGGGCAGCATACGTGTGCCCCGGCGGCCGCCAGTCCGCGATGCCGTCGAAGGTGCGCAGGACGAGAGTGGGCCCGATCCGTGAGACGCCGGCGATCAGGGCGTCGCGCAGCAATACGGCCGGGGCGCCGGTCCATCGCATCAGCCGGGAGGCCTTCGCTGCCTTGCGGACGATGGCCGTCGTGCGCGGCAGCCGGTCGCCGGTGTACGCGGCCAGGCCCGCGCCGAGGTCCCGGTCCGGCGTCACGTGGTGGGCGAGCACGATGGCGTCCTCGACCGCCTGGTTGCCGCCCTGGCCGAGGCTGGGAGCCATGGCATGCGCGGAGTCACCGACGAGAACGGTGCGGCCCCGGTGGAAGGAGGGCAGGGGGTCGATCAGGTGGTGCACGTCGTTGCGGAGCACCTGGCCGGGCTCGGCGGCGGCGATGACGGATGGGATCGGGTCGTGCCAGCTGCCGAACCGGCGCATCAGCTCCGCCTTCTCGTCGTCGGCGGCATGGGCTCCGGCGGGGGCGACGGCGGCCGCGTAGGCGTAGATCCGGCCGTCCTTGAGCGGCTGGGTGCCCCAGAGGGCGCCGCGCCCCCAGGTCTCGTGCGGGGCGAAGGGCCGCCCGGACGCGGGGACGACGAGACGCCAGGTGGTGAATCCGGCGTACGAGGGTCCGGGGTGGGCCGGGAAGAGGACGCCGCGTACGCCGGACCTGATGCCGTCGGCACCGACCACGAGGTCGGCTTCGACGGTCCCGGACGCCGTGCGCACCACGGCACGCGCACCGCCCACGACGCCCGGGTCCAGCAGTTCCGCGGCGGCACCGGTGTGGACGGTGGAGTCGGGGAGCCGGGCCACGAGGCGGTCGACGAAGGTGGCCCGGTGCAGCAGGACGATCGGGCCGCCGAACCGCTCGGTCGCGGCGGCGCTGTTCGTGCGGGAGAGCCAGCGGCCGCCCGGGGTGCGCATGCCACCCGCGCCCTGCCAGGCGGCGAGGGACCTGATCTCGTCGCCGAGGCCGATGACGTCAAGGGCTCGCTGGGAGTTGGGAGCGAGGGCGATACCGGCGCCGACGGGTTCCAGGGAGGCGGCGCGCTCCAGAACGGTGACCCGCCAACCGCTCCCGCGCAGGGCCACCGCCGTGGTGAGGCCTCCGATTCCGCTGCCGATGACGACGGCGTGGGGATGGTCCATCACTCCTCCTTGAGACTACACCTGTAGTGACACGCTCACCTTACTACAGGTGTAGTGCCACGGGTAGGTTGGCCCCATGGCCACACGCACCACCGGCACCTCCCGGGCCGATCTCATTACCGATGCCGCCCTCGCGCTCCTCGCCGAACGCGGGATGCGCGGGCTGACCCACCGCGCGGTGGACGAGCGCGCCGGACTCCCCCAGGGGTCGACGTCCAACTACGCACGCACCCGGCAGTCCCTGCTGGAGGCGACGGTGCGACGGCTGGCGGAGCGCGAGGCACGGGTGCTCGCCCCGGGTGAACTTCCGGCTCCGGACGCCGCACAACCCCCTGGCCCGGAAGCGCTGGTCGCCGGTCTGGCGCTGGCCCTGCACCGGTATCTCACCCGCCATCCCGAACTGCTCGTCTGCCGCTACGAGCTCGCCCTGGAAGCCACCCGCCGCCCCGAGCTGCGGGAGTTCTTCGACGCGACGGGCCGGCAGTTCCGCGAGCCGCTGATGGCGCTGATGACGGCGGCCGGGTCGGCCGAACCCGAGCGGCACACACTGTCCCTGGTGGCCTGGTGCGAAGGGCTGATGTTCTCGTGCGCCGCGGGGTCGTACCACCGCTCCGTACCGACGGAGGAGGAGCTGCGTACCGGCTTCGCCGAACTACTGCGCGGGATGCTGGGATCCGCGTGGGCATTGCGCTGACCGGCGTCACTCGTGCGGGCCAATCCCGGCTTCCCGGCTCACCTGATGCCGGTTCCGCACCGCAGAGTGATCAGGTGCAACGAACCAGAATCATCGTGAAGCTCCTCGTCGGCGTGGCGGTCACTACGCTGTCCGGCTGTGTGTCCGTGACCCCGCAGCCGGATGTGCCGCCCCGGCCCCGGAACAGCGGCCCCGCCCGGGACCTGGCGCCGCAGATCGCGCGGCCACCGGTCCACGACAGCCTGGAAACCGTACCGGCCCCCGTGCCGTCCGCCGCCGCGTCCACCCCGGCGGGCGCACCGCCGGACACCGGCCGCGCCGCGGCCCGCGCACCGCGGCAACGGAACCACCCCGCGGCGGCCCGGCCCCGGCCGCGTCACGCCCCGCCCGCCGTGACGGCCCCCGTCCCGGCCCCGCCGGCCCCCGCCACCGGAACGGACGTCTGCGCACTGGGACGGGGGTACGGGCACTGGCCGGCGGGCAGCCCGCAGTCCCGGATCTGCGAGAACACCTACGGCCACTGAGCCCGGTACGGCAGCGACGAACGGTCGTCCGGCACCGGCAAAGCAACCACTGAACCCGACACGACAGACACAAGCCGTCGCCCGATACCGGAA
>NZ_JBHVFF010000033.1:0-42776 GCF_042801895.1 Streptomyces sp. NPDC057543
GCGTCGGACGACGCCATGGGCCCTGCCGCTGTTTCCTCCCGGGTTAATGGGGCTCCTTCACATCCAGCCAGTACGGGTCGCCGTCGAGCACCCGGTACGAGTACATGAACGAGGTGCCGAAGCGGTTCATGGACCCCTGGTTGTGCCGGCCGGACATGGAGGACCGGCCACAGGTCTCGGTCCAGGTCGGGACGTTCTCACCGGCTGCCGGGTGCAGTCGCCACTTGCCGTCCGGGTCCTTCATGGTGACGGTGTTGACGCATTCGGCCCCGGAATCGACCGGTTTGGGATTCTTTCCGTTGTCGACCTTGGCCATGCCACCGCTCTGATAGGTGGAGGCGAAGGTGAACTCGTCACAGTTCGGCTTGTCCGTGGGCGTGACGAGCGTCGGATTGAACTGGTTGGCCCACCCCCTGGGGCAGATGACGTCGCGGTTGACGTCCTTCTGCATCTTGGTCGGGTCGCTCTTCTGCGGTGTGTCGTTGGCCAAAAAGTTCAGCGGGTCGCCCTTCCCCTTCAGCCCGAAGTGGGAGGGGAGCCGCTTCTGAAGCAGCGAGATATGGGCCGCCGCGGCCGGGTACTTGGACTCGCTGAACGTGTAGGTCGGCTTGTAGCGCGGGAAGACGCAGCCCGCCGGCCGGCTGGTCAGCTGGTCGTCGCAGCGGATTTCGAGGTCGTCCTCGCTCGCCTTGATCGGGTTCGGTGCCGTCAGCCCGTTCACACTGGCGGTACTGCTCCACGACAGCTGAATGTTGCTCTTGCCCGTCCCGGTCCACTCCATGGTCTGCGTCGCGGTCAGATGGTGCAGATCACTGGCGCCCGTGAACGTCTTCGAACCGGTCCAGGTCGGAGGGTTGTTCTTGCAGTAGCCGAGCTTGCACTCGAAGTCCAGGTTGACCGTCGCGCTGGTCACGTTCGCCGTGGCACGGAGGACGCTGATGTCGACCTTCTGCGTGATGGTCTTGGTCTTGTAGTTGGTGTGGATCTCGTGGCGGTAGTTGAACTCGATGTCGATCGGGTTGTTCTGGAAGACCCCGCTGATGCCCATCGAACTGACGATGCACGCGTCGGTGCGGTTGTAGTTGATGGACAGCTGAGTGAGCGAACACGACACCGTGTCCGCCGCAGTGGCCGTCGCCCCCTCCGCCGAACGGAGAGACGCGGGCCCGCCCTTCATCTGCGGGCCCGTGTCCCTCACGGTCAGACCGGCCACGCCCTGCGTCCAGAACGGGTGCCCGGTGATCTCCTGCGGGTCCTCGGGGAAATCGGGGTCGGGACCGTTCTCGTCCGTGGGATCGGAGAACGCCAGATCACTGGGCAGGCCCCAGTAGTCGCCCGGCACGAACGCGATCGCGTCGTACGCGATGTCCGCGCTCCCGTCACCACCGTTGAAGTTGTCGAGCGTGACCTTGGGCGTCACCCCGGCGAACGAGTAGGCGCCCAGATCGACCCACTTGTTGGACTGGTTGTCCTTCTGGGAGATCACCTTCTCGACGACACCGCCGCCCGTGGTGATCCGGTAGTGGGCCGCGCCCGTCTGCGCCCCGTGATCGGGCACGAACGCGTACACCTTGGCCTGACCCTCGTTCGCGGTCAGCTCCTGGCCCAGGGTCCACGTCCCGGTGACCTTCATCCGGTCGCCCGGCGGAGGGTACGACTCCGGGGAGCGGGTGTGGGTGAACCAGAAGTGGTTGCCGTAGCCGGCGCCGATCTGGTGCGTGTCGATCTTGCCGGGGTAGGTGGTGACGGCCTGCCCGGTATCGGCGTCGATGATGTCGGACGGCTGATACGTGAGGCTGAACGTGCCGTCCGACTTGGCCGCCCCGCAGCCGCGTGAGGCCGACCCCGCCGGAGTCGTACCGTTGCTGACATCGTCCACCACCAGGGCGTTCGACGGCAGGCCGGTGCTGCACTGCGGCGGGTACGAGGCCGCGTCCGGCTGTTCCGGATAGCTGGTGTTGAACCGGTGGACCTGGTGCCCGCACGCGGCGGCCTTGTCGCAGTCCTTCCACTCGGCGGACTTGCTCCACCAGCAGTGCAGCCAGTGCGCGTTGGTGTCGCTGTCCCCGGCGTCCAGCCCGCAGGCGCCCATGCCGGGATCGTTGGAGTCGTTGTCCGCGATCTTCGACGGGTCGCAGGAGTTCGAGGCGTCGCAGAAGGTGTCCAGCGGCGGCTTCACCCCGGAACGCTGGAGGTCGCTGTTCCACCAGGCGGCCAGATAGCCGGCCTTGAAGTCACCAGGACCGAACATCGCGGAGATCGGACGCGCGGCCCAGCCCAGGACCTTCTCCTCGTACGGCCAGTCCTGCGGGTGCGCGGCGTGGGAGTAGTCGTCCAGGTGCGGATCGACGGCGTGCTGGAGGAACGGGACCCGGTTGGCCTTCCACAGCGGGTTCGCCGGGTTGTTCGTCCAGCCGAGCCCCTTGTGCCCGCCGGAGTCGGCGGCCGGGTAGAAGCCCGAGTTGTACGCCCACAGGGCGAAGAACCAGTTCTCGATCCACTGCGGATGACCGTCGTTGACCATCATCTCCTGGCCGTAGAGGTCGTTCCACTTACGGGAGAGGATCGTCACGCCGTACGCGATGTTCGCCGCGTAGTCCAGCGCGACCGCTTCCTGCGTGGCCGGCGGCAGCGCCGTCTCGCCCGGCTTGGTCTTGCCGCCGAGCCGCATGCCGTCGGTGGCCTGGGTGATGCCGTAACCGCAGTCCGCCTCGGAGAAGTTGATCCGCCAGGGGTCGGCCTGGGTGCCGTCGGCGGTGTACTGCGTGCCGTAGTAGTTGCCGACGAGGCTGTTGGCCGTGACACCGGGAACCGCGAAGCGGGTCGCCTGCCACATGTTCGACTCCTGCGCCGTGACGCCGAGCATCACCTGCGAGGGAATGTGCCAGCGGTCGGTGACGTCGGGGTCCTCGTTGTCCAGCGAACCCGTGGGGTCACCGGCCAGCGTGATCGGCGGGAACAAACCCTGCGGGGTGTACGAGTCCATCCCCGTGTTCTTCCAGTTCGCCGGTCGGCTGACGTGCAGCTCACCGACGACGGCCTGGTCCACCGCCCACTCCACCTGCCGCGGAGTCGGCTGGAACGCCTGCTTCTTCACATCGTTCCGGGCCACCGCGCAGTACCGCTCGTCGGTGCCCTCACTGGGCCCGGTCGGCGACGCGGCGAGCACCTGCGTACGCACGGTCTGCGTGGACAGGCCCTCGTCGGCGCCCCGGGCGGCGGCGGTGGTGCCCCGGGCGTCGGCGGTGCTCCGGGCGGCGGCGGTGTCGCTGGCCGCACCCGTGCCCCGGGCGTCCGCGGTGGCGCTGGCGTCCGTGCTCGACGGCTTCGGGGACGCCTTCTTGCCCGTGGGAGCGACCAGCGCCGGGGAGGGCCTGCTGCCCGCCTCGGCCCGCTCGGCGGACAGTCGCGGCGTGGCGTCCAGCTCGGCGCGCCTGCCGGTGGCGACCACATCCAGGGCGATACGCGCATCGCGTACCTGCCCGGTCTCCTCAGGAGTGATCAGGCTCGTCCTGCCATCGGCCCAGGACGTGGACACACCCGCGTGGCCGAGACTCGACATACGGGCGCCCTTGGCCAGATGCCCCGGGTTCTTCACCGAACCGGGCAGAGCGCCCTTGCTCGTAGCCCGGCCCGTGACGAAGACCGTGCCGCCCGGGGTGACCGACAAGTCCCAGTCGGCCAGCCGCCCTTCGGCCACGGTCCTCGGGGTGGACTTCCCGCTCCCCTTGACCTGCGCGGCGTCCAGACGCTTCGCCCAGGACCGCGTCTTGGCGTCCTTGGTGTCGGCGTCCCGGTCGATGAACGTCACACCGTCACCGCTGTCGGCGGCAATCTGGAACGGCACATGCTTCGTCTCGGCGAGAACGGTCTCCTTCCGGCCATTGATGCGGACCAGCTTGTTCCCATGACCGGCCACGATCCCGTGCCGGGTCGGAACGGCCGACGTCACCTGCCCGGGCAGCGCCACCGGCTCGGACACCTTGCCCGTCACCGCGTCCACCGTGACCAGACGAGTCCGCTGCGCCTTGTCCCCGTCATGGCTCAGCTGGGTGAACACCACATCGTCCCCGGAACCGCAGCCGGGCGAAAAATACGCCAGCGACGCCGTGAACGGCAGCTTGGTGACCTTGCCACTGCCCAGCTCGACGACCGCGGTGAACGCACCGCGCACCATCAGCTCCGGGTTGTTCGTGAACGTCCGGGGCGCGTACGCGACAGCCGCGTACTTCCCCGACCCCGTCACACACGTATTACCAATCCAGGTATCCGCGTCGAAGCCGTCCTCACGCAGAGTGGCGACCGTGCCGAACTTGTACCCCTCCCGCTCCTTTCCGCCCAGTACATGGAAGCCCATGCCGTCACCGGACGTGGAGAGCGCCACATCCTTGGACGAGGAAGAGCCCGCACCCAGCACCGAGGCACGGTCCTTCGCGGCGACCTCACGGGGTTTATGGGTGGCATCCGGCAGAGTCGCGCCGGCTTGCACAGCGTCCTCGGGGACCTGTGGCCCCCCGGCCTGAGCAGAGGCCGACAGTGTCGATATCACTATCGAAAACGCCAGCACTGTGGCCAGCCTTTTCGGTCCTATACGCATTTATCATTCCCTATATCGGGCGAGCCGAGTTCGATAGAGCACGGCAAACTACACATACCCCGCACGGCGTGCGGGGTATGAGGTATGGGGTATGGGATATGGAGCGCGGGAAATAGAGCGAGATCTCAGTACTCGATGACCGAGTCGATATAGATCTTCGGATCGTCCGGGGATTCACCTTCGGGGAAATCCCCCATGACGGTGGTGGAACCTCTGCCCGTCTGGCCAGCCGCCAGGTGCGGAAAGTCGAACTTGGTACTCCGCACCCATTCCTCGCCGTCGCCAATGCTGACGGTGACCTTGATGTTGAGGGTCTGGCTTCTGCTGTTGAGGTAATTACAGGCCACAGTGAAGCCGATCGCGCTGCGAGCGGCCCGGACCTCCACATCCCCGAGCGTGACGACCTTGGTCTTCCCCATATGGCTGACGACCGGCGACGGTTCCGCACTGGCCTCCGCGTCCGTATCCGAGTCCGCGCCCGCATCCGCATCCGTCTCCGGAGCGCTCGGCGCACCGCTCGACGCGGCAGGAGGGGAGACGGAGGGAGTCACGGCGGGGGCCTGCGGCGGGGTATCGGACGGAGAAGAGCTTGAGCATCCCGTGACCAGCACGGTGCCCAGCAGTGCCGCGCTCCAGGTGATGGAGCGCACAGGCCGGCGGAATCGCGTCAGTTGCATGCGCCGACGGTCATGTAGTTGTCGACGACGACCATCGTGCCGACCTTCATGTACGAGTACGTCTGCCCGCAGTACCCGCGGTTCACATTTCCCCCTAGATGCGATAACCATGTAACCCTTGCGCACGGAGAGTATCGCACCGGGCGCGGATTTTGCGAGGGCTTTTATCCACGCGACCCCGGGCAACGGGGCATTGAATATAAAATTGGGCATCAATAACAAACTCTACCTACGGGCACGAACCGCTTGTTGACTGCGATTCACCGGCACAGTTCACTTGTCGATCGATCCAGTAAATCCACATACAATTCACCTGTATTGCAGAGTTTGCCCCGTTTACGTGCAGCACGAGAAGGGCTCCGCCCCGCCGCCAAGGCCCCTGGGTCGACAGTGCCCGCCCGCCACGGGACTGGGCTTCCCGAGCCTCAGTCCAGCAACACCCGTGCCAGCACCGGCAGATGGTCGCTCCCCGTCGCGGGCAGCGCCTGGATCGCGCCGACCGCGGCCGAGCGGACGAGGACCTGATCGATACGGGCCACGGGGAAGGATGCCGGGAAGCTGAAGGCGAACCCGCGTTCTGGCACGTGGAGTTGAGAGGTCAACGGAGTCAACCCCCGGTCATCCACCGTGCTGTTGAGATCGCCGAGCACGATGACCTTGGAGACCGTCTCGGCGGCGATCGCGCGGCCCAGCAGATGCGCGCTCTCGTCCCTGCGCGCCGACCCGAAGCCGCCCGCGCCGAACCGGATGGACGGCAGATGGGCGACGTACGCCGCGACCTCGCCCTGCGCGGTGTGGACGACGGTCCGCAGGCCCCGGCTCCAGCCCTCCTCGACGCCCTTCGGTCTGATGTCCACGGCACGAGTACCGGACAGCGGGAGCTTCGACCAGATGCCGACGGTGCCGCGCACCTCGTGGAACCGGTACTGCGGCGCGAGCGCCTTCTCGTACGCCGGAAGCGCGTCCGGGACCAGTTCCTCCAGCGCGATGAGGTCGGGGCGGGCGGCGGCCAGCGCGCGGGCGGTCCCCGCCGGGTCCTTGTTCACATCGCTGACGTTGTGCTGCACCACGACCAGGTCGCGTGCGCTGGGCGCGGGCGCCGGAAGGAACAGCCCGCCGAACGCGTACGCCCACGCCGCCACCGCCAGCACCGACGCGACCAGCGCGGTGGCCGAACGCCGCAGCAGCGCCACCGCCAGCAGCGGAACGACGCACAGCCCCAGCCACGGAAGAAACGCTTCCAGCAGACTGCCCAGCCGGCCCGGGGTGTTCGGCACCACCCGGGGGAACACCAGCAGCACCGCCGTCAAGGCGGCGAACCCGGCCGTCACCCGCCCGCGCCGCCACCGCCCCGAGCGCGCCGCCCCGCCACCTGCCCCGCCACCCGCTCCGGCGCCACCCGCCACAGCGGAATCCGAGGCAGGACCCGCGCCCGCCTCCGGCCCCGGACGCGCAGCCGAATCCGAGGCCGATCCCGTCGTCGCCTCCGCGTCCACCGTGCCATCCGTCCGTTCCCGCATGATCTGTGGCCTCGCCCTTTAGGACGGACGGGCGGCGCGGGCAGTTCCCGGGGTCAGCGGTCCGGGAAGCGTTCGCCGCAGGCGCTGCAGAACACCGGAGCCGACTCGATCGCCATCCGGCCGCACTCGGGACAGGCCCGGTCCAGCGCACACGGCGCCTCGCCGCCCTCGTACGCCACCGGGGCCGGGGCGCGGCCGACCGTAAAACCGGGGCGGCGGCGGTGCACGGTCAGATAGGCCAGCCCGTCCGCACCCGCGGCGAGCGAACGGCGTGAGGTGCGGGGCAGCCAGGTGACGGTGCTCGGGGTCAGCGTCAGGGGCTCGGAACCGTCACCGGGGACGAGCCGCCCGCCGCCCGCAGTCCACCCGCCAGGCGTCCGCCTCCAAGAACACCTTCACCGCCCCGTGGTCCAGCTCCCGCCAGCGGCGACGCCCCCGGCCGGCGTCATACCAGGGCGCCGGCCTGCCGCACTGCCCGCACCGCTGACGCCAACGGGCGTCGGGCCGTACCGACACGATCACGCTCTGTTCGCCCTCGTCCCAGCGGACGCCCTCGACCACGGTGTTCTCGACCGTCAGGATCCGCTTCCATATGCTGAAGACAGACACGCCGCTTCTCTGCAAGATCAGGTTTGTTGCTCGACACTCCAAGCCTGGCAGGAAGCGGCGTGTTTCACGTATCAGCGCAGTTCAGGGCACCCACACATGCGGCAGGAGAGCCCATTTTTGGGAGCTGACGGTGCTGCTGGGCCTTGCGGGACGGGCTGCGCAGCGGGGACGTGTACGTGCCGTCCTCGCGCCGGTACGCCGACCCCGCCTCGTACCTGTTCACGGCCGCACAGTGGGAGGGGCAGCAGGAGCAGTTCTGCCAGTTGGTCGGCAAGCCGACCGAGGTCCGCCTCGCGCTGGACGCGTGCAGGGAGGAGCTGGCGGCCGCGGTGGGCGACCTGGAGAAGGTGCTGGGCAACCGGAAGGCCGGTGCCGGTGAGGTGCGGCTGTTGCCGGAGGGGGAGCTGATCATCCCGCCGCTGTCGGCGGAGGACATCCCGGCCGAGGCTGCCGAGCTGAAGGAAGAGCTCTCGGAGTTGCTGCCGCTAGCCCCGATTGCCTCGCTGCTGGTCGAACTCGACCGCCGTACCGGCTTTCTGGACTGCCTCACTCACGCCGGCGGCAAGCAGACCCGCTCGCCGGAGCTCAAGCGCAACCCGCTGGGGGTCCTGATCGCGGAGGCGACGAATCTGGGCCTGGTGCGGATGGCGGAGGCGTGCGGGATCTCTCCCAGTCAGGGTGACGGCCACGCGCCGCCCGGCACAACACCCGGACGGTGCGTCACATCACAACGGGGCAAACGTTGTCTGCTACGGCACTAGCGGGTCAGCGTCTCGAAGCCGACATCTTCGCAGTACTGCACGACGCGCCCCTCCGCCTCGGAGTCACTGTTGTTCATCGCTGCCACCGTCGCCTCCGCCAAGGTGCGGCCTCCGCCAACAGTCTCATCCCGGAGCGGTCGCATCGCGAGGAAGGCGTCCTGAGCGACGGCCCCGACCTCGTCGTACCCTGACGACTCCGGCGTGTCCGTGCCCGCCGCGTTCCGCGCCTTCTGCCACGCCCCCAGCTGCGTGCAGTAGTTCTCCCGCTGCGCGGTCAGCCGCTGCTCGTCCTTGCCCTCGGACGAGGAACACCCGGCCGTCACCGCCACCAGGGCGAGGACCGGGACTACCGCCTTAAGCACGCGCACCACGTTGCCTCCGGCTGAAACTGCGTCCGCTCGTACCTGTCACCTGCAACTCCCGCAGCAGGATACCCGCGTGGGGCCCCTTGGCCGCCGCAGCGGTCGCTGACTCAGCGGCGCAGCGCCCGGCCGTCACCGTCACCCGCCTCTATGGGAAGGCCACCGCGCAGGCGTGGGACCGGCTGCATCCCCGGCTGACCACTCCCCATCATCGAGGGCACCGTCATCTGGCTGATCGTGGAGAAGCTGCCCAGCGGCGGGGTGAACAAGCCGCTCTGGCTGTGGTGGTCCGACACCGGCGCCACCACCACAGACGTCGACCGCTGCTGGCAGTCCTTCCTCCGCCGCTTCGACCGCGAGCACACGTTTCACCTGTTCAAGCAGACGCTCGGGTGGACCAAGCCCCGGCTTCGCAGCTCGGAGGCGGCCGACCGGGGGACGTGGCTGGTGATCGCAGCGCATGCCCAGCTCCCGACTCGCCCGCCCCCCGGCCGCCGACCTCCGCAGGCCCTGGGAGAAGCCGGCAGAGCCGAACAAACTCACGCCCGCCCGGGTCCGCAGGGGGTTCAGGAACCTGCGCACGAAGGCCCGCTCACCGGCCGGTGCACCAAAACCCTCACGGCCAGGCCCCGGAAGGCCAGCGGGCCCGAAGGACCGTTGCACGGCCATCCGCCACGACGTGGTCCGCGTCCTCGCCACTGGGAAGGCCTTCAGCCGCCCCGCCCACCAACAAGAAAGGCACCAAACCGCGGCACGTCACCGAGTGAGCGCGCTCGGAGGTGTGCTGGCCGTACTGGCTGTGCATGTCTCATCGGAGAGTTGCCGCACGGAAACTCGCGGGGCCCCGTGTGGGACGTGGAAGGCGTAACAGCCTTCCAATGCGGTCTCGTTCACGAAAATGAACGTTATTGGTGGTCCGAGACCGAGCATTTCGGCGATAACGGTGATCGATTCGCCTTGCCTCTTGATGTCGACCAATCCCTTGGCAGATTGCCTGGGAGGGAAGAGGGGGCTTCGAACTTGATGGGGGCGCGGCGGTGACGGGCAGGCCTGCCGGTCACGCTGCGTGGGGCGGTGGAGGTGAGGGCGCCCCGGACGCAAGTCGCTCGCGGGCCTTCGTGATCATGGTTGTTCTCTACGCAACCGATCATGAAACCCCACGGGCTTGGACATCGACGATACCGGGATCAATGAGGCGGCGACGCGACTTCTGGGGCTGGAGGGGGTGAGTGTGACGGAGGTCAAGGACGACGGATCGGGCGGTTCGACGGTGTACGTCGTCACGAGCGAGGACTCCGCCCGGGCCTGCCCCTCGTGCGGGGTCTTCGCCACCCGGCTGAAGGACTACCGCACCACCCGGCCCCGGCACCTGCCCTGCGGTGGACGCCCGGTGAGTATCCGGTGGCACAAGGCGCGCTGGCACTGCACCGAACCCGCCTGCGAACGCGGCTCGTTCACCGAGGCGATCCCCGCGGTGCCCGCCGGGATGCGCACCACCCTCACTCTGCGCCGGGCGGCGGGGGCCGCGGTCTGCGACGGCTCTCGCACCGTCGTGCAGGCCGGCCGCGACCTGCACCTGAGCTGGCCGACCATGCAGCACTGCTTCGAGGAGCAGCGTCCGCCAGCCGTTGGACGGTGCGGTAGGTCATGCCGAGCTGTCGCTGGATCGAGCGTCGGCTGTGGCCGGCGGCCAGCAGCGCGTGGACGGCAGCGTGCTTGGCGCGGGTGCGGTCGGCGAAACGGTGCCCGGTGGGCCATGGCGACCCGCTCTCGGTCGGCACCTGTGCCGGAGCCTTCTCCGGCGCCGACTCGACGAAGGTCGCGCGGAGGCACGAGCGATGGCGGGAGACGCACCGCTCGGCCGCCTCGCCAAGGTTGCGCCACAGATGGAACCGGTCGGCGACCTGGACCGCGGTGGGAGCCCCGATCCTGGCGCCCTCGACGAAGAACGGGGCGCGATCGCGGCAGACGACCTCAATCCCCGGGTGCTCGGCCAGCCAGGCCGCGACAGTGCCTGCTTCGCGATCCGGCAGTAGGTCCACTGGCCTGCGGGTCTCGACGTCGACCAGCACGGTCCCGTAGACACGGCCCTTGCGCATCGCGTACTCGTCGACGCCGACCACCTGCGGGACCTGTGGCTGGGGTTCCGGGAGAGCATCGACCAGTCGCAGGACCGTGTTCCGGCTGGCCCTCGCCCCGAAGACGTCAGCCAGTCGGGCACCGGCGCGACCGGCCAGGGCGAGGCCGACCTCGGCCAGCACCGACCGCATTCGTTCGGTCCGTTGACTGTACGGCCGGGTCAGGCCCGCGACCTGCTCGACGAATGTCCGCCGCTCGCATGAGGCGTCCTCGCATGTGAAGCGCCGGACACGAAGCCGCAACACCACCTGCCGGCTACGGGAAGGTCAGCGGGAAACCGCAGGTAAGAGCCGTGCACCCGCCCCGACCAGCTTCCGCAGCCTGGGCACCGAGCCCCGGCCGTCCGGCATCTGCCTCCGACTCGGATCACCTCGCCATCGTTTTGCATCGACTCCACCCTGATCCTCGGATCCGCCAGGAAGAGCAGCTCTTCCAGCCCAAGCAGTACCTTGCGCACAGCCCAGAACCATCAGCCCGAACAGGGTCGGCATCGGCAGTTTCCAGACGATCTCGCGAGACCTGCCAGCAGTACCAACAGTCACAGGGAGTAGGCACACCACGAAAGTTGGACCAGAACCATTTCTCGTGAACATCTGCGAGCCCATTGATCACTAAACACTGCTCAAACCCGTCGACAATCGCTGTCGCTGAACATGAACGAAGCCACCGTGGTGGCCGATCTCCTCGGGGACCAGCCGCATCAGCTCCAGCATGCGCCACGTGAGGAGCACGGCGGCCGGCACCCGCTCGCCGCTGCCCTGCAGGCCCGGCGCACCGTTGTCCGTCACGGCGACCGGCCCGATCGACAACTGGACGCCGTCGCCCCGTTTCCTGCTGAACGGCACCTGGACAACGACACCGGGAGGTCTCCGGGCGCGGCGCCCCCGCCCGGGAGGAAGCAGGCCGCCGCGCGCAGGAAGCGGAACTCGCATCGGACGTAATCAACGCTGGCAGGATGGGACGGGACGGGGCGTACCGAGCCCCGTCCCGACGGGGGAACAAGGGCATGCTGAGAGCGGGAACGACCTGCACTGACGCAATCAATTTCCTGGATAACGATCTCGTGGCCGGGAGCCTCAACGACGTCTCTATCCAGATTCCTCACATGATGAAAACGGGCGCGGAAGCCGAGGCCGAGATGCGGGCCGTACGCAAGCGGTACGACGAGTGGACCTGGAAAGCCGCGGAGGAGCTGAACCGGCGGTTCAGCGACCGGGAGGTTGCAGGGCAGCTCCGCGCTGGCCGCTACCGGGCTATCCTCACTGCGCCGTTGGACGAGGCCCGGCTGATGATGCACGTGGAAATCGCCGAGCTCCAGGGCTACTTCAGGTCCGTGGCCAACCGGGTGCGTGCCATGCAGGAGCGGTACGGGCGCGCCGGTGCCGTCCGGTACGCGGTGCTGGACACGAACACCACGCTGCACTTCACGCGGTTCGACAAGGTCCCCTGGCAGAAGGTGCTCGGGAAGGGCACCGCGGTCATGTTGCCGCACGTCGTGGTCGACGAGATCGACACCAAGAGCTACCAGACCGGGGACAGGAAGATCTCCCGGCTGGCGCGCGGCGTATTCCGGCTGCTGGATTCGGTACTGGAAGCAGGGCCCGAGAAAGCGACCGCGGACGACGGAACCTCGGTGTTCATCGCGGCCGATGAGCTTGGGCACGCCCGCCTTCCCGTGCCGGACGACGAGTTGGTGGCCTCGGCACTGCGTCTGCACCAGGCCGTCGCTCCTGCGGAGGTGGTCGTCGTCAGCCGCGACATCGGTGTACGGACCCGCGCCCGCGCCTGGGGGCTGCCTGCACGGCCTCTGCCTGACACGTACCTGATCGAGGGCGGCGAACTTCGCCGGCAGGAGCTGGAGCAGGCAGCCGCCGAGCTCGTGCCCGGCGGGGGCGTACCGCAGCAAGAATCGAAGGAATCTGCCGTGTCCTCCTCGAGCCCGGCGGCACATCAGGCAAGGAACGGCTCGTGAACGAACAGGACGGGCAGGGTCGCCAGGAACGTGCGGACGCGGTGGACCGCGAGATGGCCGCACGCCTGCTGCCCCATCCCGTTGTACGGGCGCTGGGCCGCTGGTGGGAAACTAATGCGGCGGCTTACGCGGTCGGTGCGCCGTCGCACCTGCGCCTGCCCGGCCGCACGGGCCCCGTCCCTTCGCTGGCCGTCTGCCCCGCGGAGGACGGCAGTTCCCTGTTGGTCACCGGCGGTAGCGACGGCTGCGTCCGGCTCTGGTCTCCGGACGCTCCTCGGACGGAGGCGTACCCCGTGCTCAAGGGGCACCACGGCCCGGTCTCCGCCATCGACCTTCTGCCGCCCACCCCCACCTCGCCGCAGCCGCTCCTCGCCACTGCGGGCTCAAGCGACACCACCGTGCGCCTCTGGAACCGGTGGACTGGGGAAGAGCTCATGCGGGTGGTCACCGGCACGCCCCTCACTTCCCTCAGAGCCCTGCCCGACGGCGGCATGCCGGACACCACCGACCCGGCGATCGCCTTCGGCGGACCAGCGGGCCTGGCAGCCCTCACCCTCCGCCGCTGAGTGACTCCGCGGCCGTGGCCGCAGCGCCGGCACTCCCAGCCGTCCTCTCGAGGAACAGCTCTCGGAAATCACGCAAGAAGTCGTCATACGCGGCGAAGCTATAGAACGCAAACGCCGCGTAGCCCAGAAAACGCCGCAGACAGGCAACAACTCCCCACGCCACCCACACCCAGACCCGTAGCCCTGGAGCCGGAACTCCACGGCTGAAGCCTGCACGGTCCTCACTTTTGCTGAGCCGTTTCCCGTCAAGAGACGGCAAAGACGGACTTCCCGCAAGCGGCGCCTAACCAACCATCACCTGCAAGAACCGACTCCTGACGCTCCATCAGAATGAGCGTCAAGATGCCTCGCAGAGCGTCATTTCAGCGTCAAGATATCGCCCGTAACGCTCACAGTGCACATAACGCACATCACCCAAACTCGCAGGTCAGGCACCCTTTGCGATGGGTTCTAGGATCGCCAAGCACCCCACATGATGCGTCATCGGGAACAGGTCGACGAGACTCAGCAAGGTGACTCAAGACGGAGCAACAAAGCGCGGGGTCGCCGGTTACCCAAACCGGCGATCCCGCAGATCACGGATACGCCACTGCTGTGTTGGGTCATTAGCCACGACCTGACAGCCACACGCACTCTTAGCCAGACTCGTTGATCGCGGACCCGAAATGACCTGGAGAATCCAATTGCACAAAGAAACCCCCGAGCTGCCGGAATCCCAGTACAGCTCCGCACGCATTCGAGCCACGTGGGACGGAACGGGAAGCGTCACGGACGCATCGAAGGCGTTGGGCTTTTCGCGGGCGAAGGGCTACGCGCTGGTTCGTCGGGGCGAGTTCCCGTGCCGGGTACTCAGGGTTGGCCGCTCGACTCGCGTCGTCACCGCGTGCTTGATAGCGGAGAGCCGGAGTACAACGCTGCCCGCGCCGAATGCCACACGACGTCGTAGCCCGTTGCGCGACGAAGCCTCGCCGGGGCGTGCTGACGGGGCTTCGTCGTCTCACGCGCTCTTTCACTGATCTATGACGGGAGCATGGCCGTGCGGGCCTGACCAGGCGGAAGGCCTCCCGGGCAGGAGGAATCGCGGCTTACCTTAGGCACTTCAGGAAGCCTGCTGAAGTAGGCCAGTTAAGGGGGGTACATGCCGCAGATAAAGAAGGTCACGTTGCAGAGCGGCAAGGTCCGTTACCGCGCCGTCGTCGACATGGGCCATGACGCCCAAGGCAAGCGCATGCAGCGCACCGTCACGATGGACACTGCCACAGAGGTGCGTGACGAGATCGCCCGCATCCGCAATCAGCGGGCGACGGGCATGTTCGTCATGCCGAGCAGGATCACGGTGTCCGAGTGGCTCGACATCTGGCTGGCCAAGAAGGCCGAGGATCTGGAGGAGAGCACGGTCCAGGGGTACAAGAACGCTTTGGTCCACGTGCATTCCTACCTCGGCTATATGCGCCTGCAGGAACTGACGGAGGAACACGTCGAGTCCATGGTCGCCTGGCTACTCGTCGGCGCCCGCAGGCGCGGCGGCCAAGCCGGCACAGGACTGCGCCCCTCGACGGCCCAAGGGGTGCTCAGTCGCCTGAAAGAGGCCCTCGGTCGGGCCGTCGTACGGAAATTGGTGCATGCCAACGTCGCCGAGTACGTGAAGATCCCTCGCCGCGCCCGCAAGGAGGACAAGCGCACCAACAAGCGTCCCGCCCCGTGGAACGTCGTCGAGGTCAAGGACTTCCTTCTCGGCATCAAGGACGAACGCCTGTTTGCCCCGCTGATACTCAGCCTCATGGGCCTGCGTCCCGCTGAGGTCGCCGGTCTGCGCTGGGAGGACATCGACTTCGACGCCGAAACGCTGGTCATCGCCAACACCAGGACGATGATCGGCAACGCCCGTGTGCTGGAGAAGAACACCAAAACCGAGGCGGGCGAACGCACACTGCCGCTGCCGCTGCCGGTGAAGCAGGCGATGCTCGCCTTTCAGGTGACGCAAGAGGCAGAGCAGATGTCGATGGGCGTGCGCTATCAGCGCTCTGACTATATGTTCGTCGACCACCTCGGCCAGCCCCTCACGACTCGCCACCTGCGTGAGGCCGCGTACTCCCTGCAGCGGAAGCTGGAGCTGCGGAAGGTCCGGCTCTACGACGCGCGCCACTCGTGCCTCACGTTTCTTGCCGTCAACGGCGTGCCGGACGTCGTCCTCGCCGCATGGGCCGGGCATGCCAACGCCAACTTCACCAAGCGGGTGTACGTCCGCCCGAGCCCCGAGGACCTCCGCGTCGCCTCGGACCACCTCGCTTCTCTACTCGGTTTCAGTGAGGGCGAAGCAGCCTGATGATCAAGACGTCGTGACAGATTGTGAGATACACGCCCTCAGAGAACAGCTAAAATAGCGTCTGACCTGGGACTTTTAGTGGATCACTAGGATGTGCTCCCATCATAATCTCCTGTACGTCCTGTACATTTTTTACAGGTACTTGCGCAGAGCCCGCTCACGCGCATCTCGTACAGATCCCGGAGGAGAGGCATCGTTCATGCTGTTCCGTCCTGCCGCCCGCTATGTGCTGCCCGAGTTCACCGAGCGCACGACCAACGGGACCCGCACCCTCGACCCGTACTCCAAGTTGCTCGCCGAACGGATCGTCTTCCTCGGCACCCCGGTCGACGACACCGCGGCCAATGACCTGGTCGCCCAGTTCATGTATCTGGAACACGCCGCCCCGGACCGGCCCATCTCCCTCTACATCAACTCCCCCGGCGGCTCGTTCGGGGCCATGTCGGCGATCTACGACACGATGGAGTACCTCACCTGCGAGGTGGAGACCTACTGCCTCGGCCAGGCAGGTTCCTGCGCGTCGGTACTGCTCGCGGCGGGCGCTCCCGGCAGGCGGCACGCACTGCCCGGGGCGCGGGTCGTCGTACAGCAGCCCGCGCTCACCGAACCGGTACAGGGCCAGCCGTCCGATCTGGAGATCGAGGCACGGGAGTTGGAACGGGTCCGCGAGATGCTCACCACTCTGCTGGCCCGCCATACCGGCCGCGACGCCGAGCAGATCGCCACCGACATCGAGCGCGATCTCATCCTCGACGCCCCCGGCGCCAAGGCGTACGGCCTGGTGGACCACATCATGGAGAACCGGAAGTCGTCGCTCCCGCCGCACGACGCACGGTGAACGCCTGATGCGGCCACCCGAGTTGCCACCACTGCCCGCACTGACGCGCGCCGAGGGCGAGTTCATCGACCGCTATCTCGAAGTCCTCGACCAGTTGGGCCGGATCAATCCGGCCCACGGCGGCGACACCTACTCCGCA
This sequence comes from Streptomyces sp. NPDC057543, assembly GCF_042801895.1. Taxonomy (NCBI): domain Bacteria; kingdom Bacillati; phylum Actinomycetota; class Actinomycetes; order Kitasatosporales; family Streptomycetaceae; genus Streptomyces; species Streptomyces sp. NPDC057543. The sequence goes on from NZ_JBHVFF010000033.1 coordinate 16,507, forward strand.
CTGCGGGCCGCACAGGCACTGGCCTCACGGGCGGGCGCGCTGCGGGACGCCCTCGCGTTGATGCACGAGCGCGGCGAGGCGCAGCTCCACGCCATCACCCTCGCCCGGGCGCTGCGGGTGCTGGACGGGGAACGGCGGGCCGGACGCGTCACCGTACCCCCCGCTCCGACGAGTTGATCAACCGATTCGCCGCCAGGCCGGCCGGGACCAGCCGGCTTCCCCCGCACCCACCCCCGACAGGAGGCGTCCAACTCCCCTTCGCGACACGCCCGGTGGTCACATCAAAATTCCTAGCTCTTTCGGCGTAGAAAGTCCCTCTTGCGAGGGATTTCTCCACTTGCGTTCCCCAGGTGAGAAATGGGCGGAATCTGTGATTCCACCGCTGGTACGGGGACCAGTCCGAGTAACCGTCAGCGCTCACGGAATCTTCGGCTCCACCCGAACGGGCCAGGCGTGAGGGACCTCACAATTCATCGCTTATCCTCTGAAATCCGGCAGTCGGTGCGTCAAGATCCCTGGGACGACAAGCCCCCGCCACAGCGACGGGGCGGTCCGGGCGGACGCCGAGTCCTGCCGCCGTCCGGATGTCTGGTCGACAGAAGTGGATCGGCAGGAGTGGAGGACCCGAGCACAACGGGTCGACCGGATCACCGGTCGGCCCTCGGGGTGAAGCCGCCGAGCGCGGCCGGGCAACTTCGCCAGCCCGAACCCGACAGGTCATCCTTCACAGGCGGCTGACGAAGGGTTGCGCATGACTGCGCAGGTTCATGTCCCGTCTCTGCTCGCCCGGGCCGGTACGGCCTCGGTTCTGACTCTGGCCGCCGTCGGTGGCACCATGCTCGCCCCGGGCGCCGCGACGGAGGCCCAGGCGGCGACTCTCTCCATGAAGGCGCTCAAGGTCGCCGCGTCCAAGAAGGGATCGCCGTACAGATGGGGGGCCACCGGCCCCAACCTCTTCGACTGCTCGGGGCTGACGGCCTATTCGTTCAAGAAGGCCGGCAAGAAGCTCCCCCGCACGGCCCAGCAGCAGTACAACAAGACCCGCCACATCCCGGCCTCACACAGGCAACGCGGCGATCTGGTCTTCTTCCACTACGGCCGCAGCGTCTACCACGTGGGGATCTACGCCGGTCACGGCAAGATCTGGCACTCGCCGAGGACCGGTGCGGTGGTCCGGCTGGAGAAGATCTGGACGAAACACGTCTATTACGGTCGGGTCCGTTGACGCGGTCTCAGCGGAGCAGGGGGCCCGACACCAACGCCGGCCCCAACGCGGCGAGCGCCGCGCCACTGCCGCCCTCGATGGCGCGGGCGGTACGCGGCCGGCGCAGCCACCGGCCCATCGCATGGCGTGCATATGGGCCGGTACCTACGATGGCCACGTTCCGAAGAAGGATCTCGGCACGCACGAGTGGACGAGTACGGCACCGCGTATGCCGGGCCGCGTCTGCGCCGGCAGCACGCCGGGGGAGAATCCGATGCGGATCAGCTCGGCCGGTGAGTCGGCCACCGCCCGCGTGCCGCGAATCGAGTACGTCCTCGACGCCGATCTTTTCCGCATACGCCCGTCCCGCCTCCAGGGTGTCGGAGGTGTGGCCGTCGTACAGGTCGGGCGTACGCACGGTGAACCCGTCGCCGCGCGGTTCGTCGGCAAAGGCGGTCACCCCCGGGGGCAGGCGCTGGGCATGATGAAACAGCACGACTTCGGTCACCATGGGTCTCCAACTGCCACTGGACAAGGATCGATCCGTCAATCCGGCGCGCTGCCCCGGAGGTTCGGTCGGCGAGCGAGCCGTGGCCGTCGGCCTGCCAGGGGAACGGGGTGGATCGGGCGGCCGCTCAGTTCTGTACGGGGATGCTCCACGGGAGCGCGATCCAGACCGTCTTGCCGCCGTCGGCGGTGGGGGTGACGGTGAGCCGGCCTCCCCACTCCTTGGCCAGGGAGCGGATGATCACCATGCCCCGTCCGTTGTCCTGCTGAACGGCGGCCGGCAGCCGCCGGGGCCGACGCGGGTGGCTGTCCGTCACCCCCAACTGCAGTTGTTCCTCCCGCTCCAGCCTCAGGTCCACGGTGAAGGTGGGCGACTGTCCGAAGGTGTGCTGGACGGCGTTGGTCGCGAGTTCCGAGACGATGAGCCGGATGCCGTCGGCGAACTCCGTGTCGGTGGCGAGTCCCCATTCGGTGAGCACCCGGTCCACGTATCTCCGGGCCGCCGCGACCGAGACCGGCTCGCTCGGCAGAGTGACGCTTGCTTCTTGGTGGTCTGCCATGGCGAGCCGTCCCTTTCCCACCCGGACCGACTCGCGATCGGTCCCGGCTGTGCTTCGCGCCAGATTGCCACTGATGCTGCCCCCTCCGGCGGCGATCCACCAAGATATGCATATATCTGTCGCTCAATGCGGTGAACCCTGCCACGCAAAACCGTATGCGGGCGTCACACTGTCCGCTCGGCAGAAAGAGGAGCGGAAAAGGGAGGGAGGCCGCAGATGCGGCATGGTCCTGTGGTACGACGCCGCAAGCTCGGGGAGGAGTTGCGGAGTCTGCGTCTGGCGTCGGGACTGACCAGCCGGGACGCCGGGCGGATGCTCGGCTGGCACCAGTCGAAGGTGAGCCGGATCGAGACCGGTGCCAGTGGAGTGCGGCCGGCCGATGTGGCACTGCTGCTGGACGCGTACGGCGTGGACGACCCACGACTGCGGACGCTCCTGGAGGGACTGGCGGGTTCGGCGGGCGGTGGCGGCACCGGCTGGTGGCATGCGTATCGCGGTCTGATTCCGCCCCAGTACCGCGACTTCATCAGTCTGGAGTCCCAGGCGCGGACCGCGCGGACCCTGGAGACGTCGGTGGTGCCCGGGCTTCTGCAGACGGCGGACTACGCCCGTGCGGTGACCCGGGCGTCGCTGGACGGGTTACCCGCCGGCCAGCTGGACTCCCTGGTGGAGGTGCGGCTCGCCCGGCAGGGGGTGCTGCGGACCGATCCGCCACTGCGACTGAGCGCGGTGCTCGACGAGGCGGTACTGCGGCGCCGGGTCGGCGGGCGCCGGGTGATGAGAAACCAGCTGCGTCATCTGACCCGAGTGGCTCAACTTCCCCACGTTCAGCTTCAGTTGCTCCCGTTCTCGGTGGGTGAATATGCCGGTCTCACCGGGCCTTTCGTTATCTTCTCATTTCCGAACACTTCTGATCTGGACGTGGTAGTTCTCGACCATTTGACGAGTAGCCTCTATCTGGAGCGGAAAGAAGACCTTGAGGCGTACAGCTCGGCCTTCCGCACGATGCAGGCGCACGCGCTGTCGCCGCAGCACTCGTTGGACCTCATCGTCGCGATCGACCGCGACGATCAGTGACCCCGGACCGCCCGAGGGGGGCGTCATGTCGGATTGCTTCGCACAGCATTCGTTACGGTGGCGGCGCAGCAGCCGCAGCACGGGGATGAACAACTGCGTGGAGGCCGCGCCGTTCGATGACGGACGGCTCGCCGTGCGGGACTCCAAGGACGTGTCCAGGCCACCGCTGCGGTTCTCCGCGGCGGCCTGGACCTCTTTCGTCTCCGGCCTGCACCGGGGTCAGGTCAGCTGACGGGAGCGGTCCGTCGCATGATCGCCACCGCCCCGGCGATCTGTTCCTCGGTCAGATCGGCGCGCGCGGTCAGCCGCAGCCGGGAGACGCCGTCCGGCACCGACGGGGGCCGAAAACATCCCACCGCGATTCCGGCGGTACGGCAGTTGGCCGCCCAGCGCACCGCCGCGTCCGCCGAGGGCGCCCGTACCGAGACCACGGCGGCATCGGGGCGCACGGCGGTCAGGCCGGCGGCGGTCAGCCGCTCGTACAGCGCGGTGGCGACGCCTCGGACTCGTTCGGCGCGCTCCGGCTCGCGGCCGAGCAGCCGCAGGCTGCCCAGCGCGGCGCCCGCAGCGGCCGGCGCGAGACCCGTGTCGAAGATGAAGGTCCGGGCCGTGTTGACCAGGTGTTCGATGACCCGGGCCGGACCGAGGACCGCTCCGCCCTGGCTGCCCAAGGACTTGGAGAGGGTGAGCGTGGTGACGATTCCGTCGCCGCCCGCGAGACCGGCGGCGGCGAGCGCACCCCGGCCGCCCTCCCCCAGCACACCCAGACCGTGCGCGTCGTCGACGAGCAGTGCGGCGCCCTCCGTCCGGCAGGCGTCGGCCAGTTCGGGCAGCGGCGCGGCGTCGCCGTCGACCGAGAAGACCGAGTCGGTGACTGCCAACGCACGGCCGTCGTGCGTCTGCAGTGCCTTGCGCACAGCGTCGGGGTCGGCGTGCGGCACGACGGCGGTCTCGGCCCGGGAGAGCCGGCAACCGTCCACGATCGAGGCGTGGTTGCCCGCGTCGGAGACGATCAGCGAGCCGCGGCCGGTGAGCGCGGTAAGGGCAGCGAGATTGGCCGCGTACCCCGATGACAGGACCAGGGCCGCCTCGAACCCGCAGAATTCGGCCAGTTCGTGTTCGAGTTCGGTGTGCAGGGCGGTGGAGCCGGTGACGAGCCGCGATCCGGTCGCGCCCGCGCCCCACCGGCGTGCGGCCTCGGCGGCGGCAGCGGTGACCTCGGGGTGCCGGGTCAGGCCCAGATAGTCGTTGCTCGCGAGGTCCAGGAGTACTGGTTCGGCGGGCCGGGGGCGGAGCGTACGGACAAGTCCGGCGTCCGCGCGGCGGCGCGCCTCGCCGTCGATCCAGTCGAACGGTGCGAAGGACATGAGCGGTCCCTTTTGTAGGCAGCTCACAGAGCCTAGCCGGGGGCGCAGCAGGTCATGGTGTGGCAATACACACACCATCGGCGGGCTCCGTTGTCCGGTTCCTCCTTGGCTGCGGGCCGTCCCGTAGGCCAGGATCAACGTCATGGACCTCCTGAACACGCTGGTGGACAAGGGGCTGCGGCGCGAGCTGCCGACCCGCGAAGAAGCACTCGCCGTACTGGCGACCTCGGACGACGATCTGCTCGACGTGGTGGCCGCGGCCGGAAGGGTGCGCCGTCAGTGGTTCGGGCGGCGCGTGAAACTGAACTACCTGGTCAATCTCAAGTCCGGGCTCTGCCCCGAGGACTGCTCGTACTGCTCGCAGCGGCTCGGCTCGAAGGCCGAGATCCTCAAGTACACCTGGCTGAAACCGGATGAGGCGTCGAAGGCCGCCGCGGCCGGGGTGGCGGGTGGCGCCAAGCGGGTGTGTCTGGTGGCGAGCGGCCGCGGACCGACGGACCGTGATGTCGACCGGGTGTCGCAGACCATCGAGGCGATCAAGGAGCGACACGAGGGCGTCGAGGTGTGCGCCTGTCTCGGTCTGCTCTCCGACGGACAGGCCGACCGACTGCGTTCGGCGGGCGCCGACGCGTACAACCACAACCTCAACACGTCCGAGGGGACGTACGGGGACATCACCACCACCCACACCTACGCGGACCGGGTGGAGACCGTACAGCAGGCGCAGGCCGCCGGGCTCTCGGCGTGCTCCGGGCTGATCGCCGGGATGGGCGAGAGCGACGACGATCTGGTCGATGTCGTCTTCTCGCTGCGGGAGCTGGACCCGGACTCGGTGCCGGTGAACTTCCTGATCCCGTTCGAGGGAACCCCGCTGGCCAAGGAGTGGAACCTCACCCCGCAGCGGTGCCTGCGCATTCTGGCGATGGTCAGGTTCGTGTGCCCGGATGTGGAGGTCCGGCTCGCGGGCGGACGCGAGGTGCATCTGCGCTCGATGCAGCCCCTCGCCCTGCACCTGGTCAACTCGATCTTCCTGGGCGACTACCTGACCAGTGAGGGGCAGGCGGGGCAGGCGGATCTGGACATGATCGCGGACGCCGGTTTCGAGGTGGAGGGAGCGGAGACGACGACGCTGCCCGCACACCGTGCGCCGGCGGGTGGCGGCTGCGGTTCGCGCGACGCCGGATGCGGTTCGCAGGACGCCGGGTGCGCGCCGTGCGGCGACGCGCCCGGGGATGCCGTGGCCGATCCCGGCGACGTCCCGGCAGCGCGCACGGATCTGGTGGCGGTGCGCCGTCGCGGTGCGGGCACGGATCTCGCTCCCAATGCCTGAGTCCCTCGCCCCTGCCGAGCTGCGGTCCCTGGACCGTGCCCACGTCTGGCATCCGTACGGCCCCATGCCGGGACGTCAGGAACCGCTGGTCGTGGAGTCCGCGTCCGGGGTACGGCTCCGGCTCGCCGAACCGGCCCACGGGCAGCAGGAGCTGGTCGACGGCATGTCGTCGTGGTGGTCGGCGGTGCACGGCTACAACCACCCGGTGCTCAACGAGGCGGCGCGCGGCCAGCTGGACCGGATGAGCCATGTGATGTTCGGCGGGCTCACCCACGAGCCCGCCGTGCGGCTGGCCACCCGGCTGGTCGAGATCACCCCGGAGCCGCTGCGGCATGTCTTCCTCGCCGACTCGGGTTCGGTGTCGGTCGAGGTCGCGGTGAAGATGTGTCTGCAGTACTGGCGCTCGGCCGGCCGGCCGGCCAAGCAGCGGCTGCTGACCTGGCGCGGCGGCTACCACGGGGACACCTGGCAGCCGATGTCGGTGTGCGACCCCGAGGGTGGCATGCACGAGCTGTGGTCGGGCGTGCTGCCCCGGCAGATCTTCGCGAACGAGCCACCGGCCGGTTTCGACGCGGAGCCGGATGCCGCGTACGCCCGCCATCTGCGGGAACTGATCGCGGAGCACGCCGACCGGCTGGCCGCGGTGATCGTGGAGCCGGTGGTGCAGGGCGCGGGCGGCATGCGGTTCCACTCCCCCGCCTATCTGCGGGTGCTGCGCGAGGCGTGCGACGCGCACGACGTGCTGCTGGTGTTCGACGAGATCGCCACGGGGTTCGGCCGCACGGGGAAGCTGTTCGCCGCCGGGCACACGGGGATCTCTCCCGATGTCATGTGCGTGGGCAAGGCGCTGACCGGCGGATACCTGACGATGGCCGCGACGCTGTGCACCTCTCGGGTGGCGGAGGGCATCTCACGCGGCGACGTGCCGGTGCTGGCACACGGACCGACGTTCATGGGCAATCCGCTCGCCTCCGCGGTGGCGTGCGCCTCGATCGACCTGCTGCTCGGCCAGGACTGGGAGCGGGAGGTCCGGCGGATCGGTACGGGGCTGCGGGAAGGTCTCGCCCCGGCGGCGGAGCTGCCCGGCGTGCAGGACGTGCGGGTGCTGGGGGCCATCGGCGTCGTACAGCTCGATCACGAGGTGGACCTGGCTGCCGCGACCCGGGCGGCGGTGCGGGAAGGCGTGTGGCTGCGGCCGTTCCGCGATCTCGTCTACACGATGCCGCCGTATGTGACCGATGACGACGATGTGGCGCGGATCTGCCGCGCCGTGTGCGCGGCTGCGCGGGAGGGCTGAGATGACGGTTCTGGTAGTGACGGGTACGGGCACGGAGATCGGCAAGACGGTGGTGACCGCGGCCGTGGCGGCGGCGTACCGGGATCGGCGCGTCGCGGTGCTCAAGCCCGCGCAGACAGGGCTGGCCCCCGGCGAGCACGGCGACGCCGCCGAGGTCGTACGGCTGGCGGGCGGCCATGTGACCGCGGTCGAACTGGCCCGGTTCCCCGAGCCGTTGGCCCCGGCCACGGCCGCCCGCAGGGCCGGTCTCCCACCGGTACGGCCGTACGAGATCGCCGAGGCGGCCGAGAAGCTGGCAGCCGAACACGATCTGGTGCTGGTCGAGGGTGCGGGCGGACTGCTCGTGCGGTTCGACGACGAGGGCACGACCCTCGCCGACGCGGCCCGGCTGCTGACCGCACCGGTTCTGGTCGTGACGCAGGCGGGACTGGGCACGCTCAATGTCACGGCGCTGACCTCGGAGGCCCTGCGGGCCCGGGGGCTGGAGTGCCTGGGTGTGGTGGTGGGCAGCATGCCCGCCGAGCCGGACCTCGCGGCGCGCTGCAATCTGTCAGACCTTCCGGTGGCGGCGGGTGCTCCGCTGCTCGGCGCGGTCCCGGCCGGTGCTGGGGCACTGGAGCCGGCCGTTTTCCGTGCACGGGCCGGGAGTTGGCTGGCTGCGGAGCTGGGCGGGAACCGGCCGCCGGATGAGCGGCTGAGCCGTGCGTGACGGGGGAGAATCGAAGTAGCCGTACCTTGCGGGTCGAGTGCCGTGTCGAGGAGGTCCGCCATGCGCGTCATGCGTCTTCGCAGCACGAAAATCCCGGAGGACGCCGTGCACCACCCCGTCTTCGCCCGGATCTACGCCCGGATGAGCGTGGCGGCGGAGACCGGGGCGGGGCTGGCCGCGGTGCGCTCGGAGCTGTTGGCCGGTCTGTCCGGCCGCGTCATCGATATAGGTGCGGGCAACGGCCTGAACTTCGCGCACTACCCGCCTGCGGTATCGGAGGTGGTGGCCATCGAACCCGAGCGCAGCCTGCGGCAGTTGGCGGTGGCATCGGCGCTGCGTGCCGGAATTCCGGTGGATGTGGTGCCGGGCGTGGCGGAGGCCCTGCCGGTGAAGAGCGAGGCGTTCGACGGGGCGGTCACCTCGCTCGTGCTGTGCACCGTACGGAATGTGGAGCGATCGCTCACGGAGATCGTGCGGGTGCTGCGGCCCGGCGCCGAGCTGCGCTTCTTCGAGCATGTGCGAGCCGATGACCGGGTGATGGCAGCAACCCAGCGGGCACTGGACCGTACGGTCTGGCCACTGCTGGCGGGCGGGTGTCACACGGCGCGCGACACCCTGGCCGCCATCGAGAGGGCCGGACTCACGGTGGAGACCTACCGGCGGGTCAGAATGCCGGACTGGGGATTCCGGCTGCCCACGTCCGACTGCGTGCTGGGCGTGGCCCGGAGGCCGGCCGTGGTGGACTGACCCGTCGGTTCACCGCCGCGCAGCCCACCGCGCGCATCGGACACGTACAGCCCACGCACGCACCGGAAGCGTCCCGCGGGCCGGGGGCCTGTGATCCGGAGACCTCACAGACTCCACTGGCGCAGTTCGTCGGCGATGGCCCGGACGTCCGCCTTGCCCTCCTTCACCAGTCGGGCCAGGTCACGCACCTGCTCGGGCGAGGTGATGACCTTCAGCCCGGAGGCGACGAGATAGCCGTACGCGACAGCCGAGGAGAACATCGCGTTGGAGTGTTCGAGCGCGGGGACATGGAGCAGCAACTGCAGAAGGGCCGCGGCCCTGGAGTGCGGGTCGCTGTAGACAGGGCTGCCGAAGATCTCGGCCTCATGGCGGGCCACCGCGGCCACGAGCGCACCCCAGTCCGCGACCTGCGGATCGCCGGGAGTCTTGTGCTCGGCCACCATGAGCAGCCAGGAGAGGTCGATCTGGAGATTCAACGCGTGCCTTTGCGCTCCGGGCCGAACTCCTCGGCGAACACCGACTCGTACTGCTTCATGAAGTCGGCCGCGGCTTCGACAAAGGTGTGTCCGGCCTCGCCCGCATCCTGCTTCACGAGTTCCTCTATGTAGCGGTTCACGCTCATCCCCCTCTGTAGCGCGCGCTGTCGCGCGGCCTCGGCGGTGGCCTCGTCCACTCTCACATTCAACTGAGTCTTGGGCACAGCAACACGCTAGCGCGGGCGTGCTAGCACCAGCAAGAGGAGCCTTACGGTGCCCCGTACACCGGTCGTGCGTGACTGCACCTGCTCCGGTCGCCGCGTTGACCGCACCGGTCGTCCATGACCACGCGGTCGTGCATGCCGGCCCGGCCGCCCGTGACCACATGGTGGAATTCGTTCGTCGCCCCCGCCGTCCCGGTGATGGGATCCCGGCATGAACAACCTCGATGCCGACATGCACGACCTCGTCGTACGGACCGCGACACCGGCCGACCTCGACTCCGTCCTCGCCTTCTGGAAGGTAGCGGCCGAGGGAAACAGCATCAGTGACGACCGGGACGGGGTCGAGCGGCTGGTCGCCCGCGATCCGCGGGCGCTGATCCTCGCCGAGTCCGACGGCGTGCTCGCCGGAACGGTGATCGCCGGGTTCGACGGCTGGCGGTGCCACCTGTACCGGCTCGCGGTCCATCCCGACAGACGGCGCCGAGGAGTCGGCAGCGCGCTGCTCGCCGCCGCGGAGGAACGCTTCGTCCGGCTGGGCGGGCGACGCGGCGACGCGATGGTGCTCGACCGCAATGAACTGGCGCAGCACGCCTGGCGCGCCGCGGGCTACGGGCCCGAGCCACAGTGGAGCCGTTGGGTGAAACCCCTCACGGATTGAAGGATGACCACCCGAAAGGAGCAGCCTTCTTTGCCGATCCTTTACGATAGGTGGACTCCTGACCGATCCTTCCGAAAGGTGTGAGCGTCCGCCCATGGGCGAGCCCCCCAGTAGTCGACAGTCCCGGCACCGAGCAATCCTCCCGCCCCTGCCCGATCATGGGACGGAGGTGAACCGATGACCGAAGTGCTTCTGCTGCTTGTGGCGGTGCTGCTCTCGCTCGCCTGCGGTGCCTTCGTCGCGGCCGAATTCTCTTTGACCACTGTCGAGCGCGGCCAGCTCGAACGGGCCGTGGAACGGGGTGAGCGCGGCGCGGCGAGCGCGATGAAGGCCGTACGCAGCCTCACCTTCCAGCTCTCCGGCGCACAGCTCGGCATCACCGTCACCAATCTGGTGGTCGGCATGCTCTCCGAACCGTCCATCGCGAAGCTGATCCGCGGTCCTGTGGAGGCCGTGGGCCTGTCCCCGAGCGTGGCGTCCTCCGTCGCACTCGTCCTGGGAACCGCCCTGTCCACGGTGTTCCTGATGGTCGTCGGCGAACTCGTGCCGAAGAACTGGGCCATCTCCTCCCCGCTCGCCATAGCGAAGGCCGTGGCGACCCCGATGCGGGCCTTCACCGCCGTATTCCGGCCGTTCATCAGCCACCTCAACAACACCGCGAACCGGATCCTGCGCCGCCTCGGTCTGGAGCCCACCGAGGAGCTGGCCTCCGCGCGCAGCCCACAGGAGCTGGTGGCGCTGGCCCGGCACTCAGCGAAGGCGGGCGCGCTGGAGGCGGACACCGCGGAGCTGTTCGTCCGCACGCTCAACCTCGCGGAGCTGACGGCGGAGAACGTCATGACGCCACGGGTGCAGGTCACCGCGTTGGAGGTGCAGGCGACCGCCGAGGACGTCGCGAACGCCACCCGGGCGACCGGCCTGTCCCGGTTCCCCGTCTACCGCGGCAGCCTCGACACCGTCGTCGGTGTGGCGCACATCAAGGACGTGCTGGCCGTCCCGGCCGAGCAGCGGCCCCGGACCCGCGTCTCGGAGATGCTGCGCGAACCCTTGCTCGTACCGGAGACCCTCACTGTGGACCGGCTTCTGGACCGGCTGTCCGGCAAGCTCGCCATGGCCGTCGTCATCGACGAGTACGGCGGCACGGCCGGCGTCGTGACTCTGGAGGACATCGTCGAGGAGGTGGTCGGCGAGGTGCGCGACGAGCACGACCCGCACGAGACACCGGATCTGGCACCGGCGGGCGAGGACGCCGACGGTCGGACCCTGTGGTCGGCCGACGGCGCCGCCCGCATCGACCAGCTGAAGAGGATCGGACTGCGAGTGCCGGACGGACCGTACGAGACGCTCGCCGGACTCGTCGCCACCGAGGTCGGCCGCATACCCGCTGTGGGTGATTCGTTCGAGCTGGCCGGCTGGCGGGTCGATGTGGTGGACGCCTCCGGGCGCCGTGCCGCGCGGGCCCTGCTGCATGCGCCGCTGCCCGGCGACTGCGACGAGCGGACGGAGGACGCACGATGATCGCCGTCCAGCTCTTCATCGGGGCGATGACCCTGGTCGTGAACGCCTTCTTCGTCGGCGCGGAGTTCGCGCTGATCTCCGTACGCCGCAGCCAGGTCGAGCCCGAGGCCGAGGCCGGGAACCGGCGGGCCCGCAGCGTCGTCTGGGGCCTCGAACACGTATCGGCGCTCCTCGCGGCGGCGCAGCTGGGCATCACCCTCTGCACACTGGTCCTCGGCATCATCGCCGAACCGGCCATCGCACATCTGCTGGAGCCCGCCTTCGACGCGGTGGGTGTGCCGCACGGACTGATCCACCCGATCTCATTCGTGATCGCACTGTCCTTGGCGACGTATCTGCACATGCTGCTCGGCGAAATGGTGCCGAAGAACATCGCCCTGGCGGAGCCGGTACGGGCCGCGCTGCTGCTGGGACCGCCGCTGGTGACTCTCGCCAGGGCACTGCGTCCGGTGATCTTCGCGATCAACGCCTTCGCCAACGCACTGTTGAAACTCCTGCGCGTCGAAACGAAGGACGAGGTGTCCGCCACGTTCTCCGACGACGAACTGGCCCGGCTGGTGAAGGACGCCGGCGACGCGGGACTGGTCGACGACCGCGCGGCCGAACGGCTGCACCACGCTCTTGAGCTCGGCCGGCGCCCCGTGCGGGATGTGGTGCTGCCGGTGGAGCGGGTGGTGTACGCCCGGATCGGAACGACGCCGGAGCAGTTGGAACAGCTCTCGTACGAGACCGGTTTCTCGCGCTTTCCCGTGATGGACAGCGAGGAGCGGATCCTGGGCTATCTCCATGTGAAGGACGCCTTGGACGCCACACCGCGCGATGTGCCGTTCCCGGTCACGGCGATGCGGCCGATCGCCCGGGTGCGGGCCGCCACGCCGCTCGACGACGTACTGACCGCGCTGCGACGCAGCCGTACGCACCTGGCGGCGGTGCTCGACGAGGACGGTCGACTGGCCGGGCTGGTCACGATGGAGGACGTGCTGCGGGAACTGGTGGGCCGGACGCAGGCACGCTGACCGGTGAACCGAGGCGGTGGAGCGCGGCAGGGCGCAGGGCTCCGCGCGGGTCCGGCCGAGATTCCGCGCGCGTCCGGCCGCGGGGGGCTCCGCGCGGGTTCCGCGCGGGTCCGGCCGAGATTCCGCGCGCGTCCGGCCGCGGGGGGCTCCGCGCGGGTTCCGCGCGGGTCCGGCCGCGCCCCGTCCCGCGGAAGGACCACCGCTCACGGGAGGGGCCGCCAGTCATGAGAGCCGCCAGTCATGAGAGGGGACGCCGGTCGTGGGAGGACTGTCGCTCCGGGACCGTCAACGCCGGGTTGGTCCTGGGGCCCGGCTGCAGGCGGAGCGGCTGAGGACGCGGCCGCTCGCAGCCCACTGCCACGCCTCGTGCCTGGCCGACGTCGCCCGGAAGGGTTCGTGGACACCGCGATACGATCGCACCGTCATGGAATTGAATGCCTCCTACACCAGCCTTGTCGCGGTCGGCGACTCGTTCACCGAGGGCATGTCGGACCTGCTGCCCGACGGCTCGTACCGAGGCTGGGCCGATGTTCTCGCCGGACGGCTCGCGGTCCGTACGCCAGGATTCCGCTACGCGAATCTCGCCGTACGAGGCAAGCTGATCGGCCAGATCGTCGACGAGCAGGTCGATGCGGCGGCCGCCATGCGGGCGGATGTCGTCACGCTCGTCGGCGGTCTCAACGACACGCTGCGACCCAAGTGCGACATGGGCATGGTCCGCGGACGTCTCGAAGAGGCCGTGGAACGTCTCGCGCCCTCGTGCAAGAAGCTTGTGCTCATGCGCAGCCCCGGTCGCAACGGCCCGGTGATGGAACGATTCCGGCCGCGGATGGAGGAGCTGTTCTCCCTGGTCGACGAGTTGGCGGTCCGCCACGGTGCGTTGGTCGTCGATCTGTACGGGGCACCGGCCCTGGGCGATCCCCGGCTGTGGGACGTCGACCGGCTCCATCTGACCGCCGACGGGCACCACAGGGTGGCGGAGGCGGTCTGGCAGACGCTGGGGCTGCCGCCCGAGAACGACTGGCGCACGCCGCTCCCGACCTCCGTGCCCCCGGGATGGGCGATACGACGCGCCGAAGACGTCCGCTTCGCCCGCCGGCACCTGATGCCGTGGATCGGCCGCCGGCTGACCGGCCGCTCGTCCGGGGACGGGCGGACGGGCGCGCAGTACAACGCGGAACTGGGGACGGCATTCTGGGTCACCCCCGAGGATGTCCGCGACCCCGGCCCCGTGGCGACCTGGCGCCAGGTGGACGCGCCTCCGCTCTCGTAGCAACCCACAATCCGGACCGCGGCGCCGGCCTGCACGAACCGCCAGCAGGTACTGGCCGTCTCCAGGGTCGACAGCTTCAGGTCGACGTCCGTCCAGCGCATGCCGCGGACCTCAGCAGGCCGTAAGCCCATGAGGCTCAGCAAGAGGCCGGCGCCCGCCCCGGATCACCCGGCGGGCCGCGACTTTTGTGGTGGGGAACCGAGCACGTTCAGCAATCATCCAGAGCCAGCGCCTCACCGACTTGTCGCCCGATGTGATCGCTGAACCGGTCGCCGGGATCGGCCCGTTGTGCCACGAGCGACACCAGGAGGTACTCGCATCGTGTCCCCGTCGTCGGTCGATCGGCCATCGAGGATCACGAACGCTTTGCATGCCGCTGTCCGGGTGGCGGCGGCAAGGTCCGAGGCGAGTGCCGCAAGCATCCCGACGGTCTCCGCCACATAGCGGTAGACCGTGGCGATCCCCACGCCGAAGCCTGCCGCGAGCTGGGTGCAGTTGTCTCGGCAGCGCAGCCGGGCCGGCACGAGTAGGGTATGCCGGTCCGCCGGAAGCCGACGCCACCGCGTGCCGCGTTCGCGACGTCGGGCGCTCAGCAGGCCGGACAGGAACCGAAGGGTCCCTTCTGCCCATGGTGACCTCACCAACCACGACGGTCACGGCCAAAACCGCTCCGGCAGGACCGGAGACGGATCTGCGAGACCACCCCGGAAGGTACAATTCCGGCATATGGGTATACGGCGGCGGCTCGCGTTCCGCCAACATTCCTGGCAGGCCAGCGACGCCCTGCTGGCCATCCCGCTCGCTCTGATCGCATGCATCGTGCTGGCCGACGCAACGACCGGGTCCGACGTGCCGCTGGGGCCCCTGCTGATCGTGGCGCCCGCGCTCACCGCCTCTTTCGCCGGCCCCCTCGTGACCGCCGTGGTCGGAGTCATCGCCGTGGCGGCCCTGTTCGGCGTCGGCGTAGGGCTCCGCATCCTGACCACGGAGAGTATCGGTGCGCAGATCGTCGCCGTGGTGGTGGTCTCGGCGATCGTGACGGTGTTCCGGTGGCTGCGGGATCGGTACGGTCGTGAGCTGGCGCAGGTGCGGACGGTGTCGGAGGCCACGCAGCGAGCGGTGCTCAGACCGCTGCCGCGGCGGATCGGGCCGCTGCGGGTGGCGTCTGTGTATCTCGCGGCGGAGGAGCAGGCTCAGATCGGTGGCGACCTGTATGCGGCCACCCGCACCTCGGTCGGCACCAGGCTGATCATCGGGGATGCGCGGGGCAAGGGTCTGACCGCGATCGGTGATGCTGCGCTGCTGCTGGGTGCGTTCCGGGCGGCAGCACACCGGCAATCCTCCCTGCCCGACCTCATGGCCTACCTCGAGAACAGTGTGTGCTGGAGCATGGTGGAACCCACCGAGTCGGAGCAGGAAGGGGAGTGCTTCATCACCGCCGCAATCATCGACATCCCCGACGCAGGTGAGACGGTGGAGATGATCAGCTGCGGGCACCCGCCCCCCTTGCTACTACGCGACGGACAGGCCACCGCACTCAACGCCGGCCGCCCCGCGCCGCCACTGGGCTTGGGCGAGCTGACCACACCCCAGTACCAGGTGGACACCTTCGCCCTGGAACCCGCAGACCTGCTGCTGCTCTACACCGACGGTGTGATAGAGGCCCGGGACCCCGGCAGAGTCTTCTACCCGCTGGCCGAACGTGCCGCCTCCCAGGCACACGACAGCCCCCAGGCCCTGATCCACCACCTGCGCGCCGACCTTCTGGCCCATGTGGGCGGGCGCCTGGGAGACGACGCCGCCATGGTCTGCATCCAGCGCACCCCCGAGCCCGGGTCGAGGTCGTCGTAGTCGTGACTGTAGCCCCGGGCGCGCAGCAGCTGCTCATCGAGTCCCGCCTCTCCGGCTGGTGGTCCGTCGGTGCCTTCGACGCTACGGAGTCGTGTCGCCGTGGGGGACGGAGCGCGCCATCCGCAGCCAGATGCCGGTTGCCATCAGTTCGGGCACGCCGCGCCGGGGCTCGTCGGCGGTCGGGAGACGGCCATGCGGTTGAACTGCTCTTCATGCTCGAAGGATCAACGACCGCCGAACACGCGGCCCCTGCAACGCGGTGGAGGAACGGTGGGCCGCAGCCCCAGCCCCGGACGACGCGCCGCGCTCGACGATTTCATGGCCCGCCAGGTCGAATATTGCCTGTCGGCTGGCCCTGGTTGATTCGTTCAAGATCCAGTGCAGTCCCGTTGCCGAGGGACCAAGCCTCGATGTCGCGGTAGTGGATCGGCCCACGGCTTCGGCCGAGGTTACTGCCCACCAGGTGCAGACGTTCGGCACGCCACCGGCAGCCGGTGAATCCGGCGAGCCCTTCGGCGATTTCGCCCGCCGATGATCGATCTCCCCGGCGTGCACGGGCCAACGTCAGATGTGGGCGCAGGGGCCGATCCTCGAAGTCGACACCGCAGCTCTTGACCGCGGCACGCACATCGGCGGCCATCATGTGCAGCCCATCGAGGTCTCCGTCGATTCCGCTCCACAGCACCCGGTCGTCGAAGGTTCCACTGCCGCGCAGTGCCAAACAGAGTGGTTGGTGATCCGCTGCGAGGTTGGCGAGGGGCGGGCGCAGGAACGGAACTATTTCGGCCGGTAGCTCCCCGAGGAAGGCCAGGGTGATGTGCCAGTCCTCGATGCGGTTCCACCTCATTTGAGGGTGTGTGTCATAGGCGGGCCGCAACTCCCTGGCTAGTTCTTCTTTCGCGTGGTCGGGCGGGGCGAGGGCGATGAACACGCGAACGGTCGCGGGCTGAGTCTGTTCGTTCACACCGGACTTCGTACCGCATCATTCGGTGCTGGTAACTCCCTTGGACAGCGGACAACATCAAACCCTGTCCATAATTTGACTTCGAGGGCAAGGCCGCCGGGCAGCGCGCCTGGTGCGAGCACCGTGTCACGGACCTGGGCGAGCATCGGCTCCACCGGAGGACACAGCACCCTTCGGCCGGTCGGCGTGACGGACGAGCAGCACCTCACCGAGCCGGGCCTCGTGGTCCTGAACGTCACCGCCGACGACGAGCACACCATCCGTGCGGTGATGGACAGCCTGCCGCAGCGGTGGGCCACCTCCAGGATCACTCCGGCGCGGCGATCTCCAGGAGGGGCGGCGTGAGGGGCGGGTGTACGCGGACATCCGACGCCGTGTCACCACGGAGTTATGCGGCCGGCCGAGCCATGCGGGCCATGCTGTCGGGGCGGCGGCTGCGCGCGGTCTCAGCGCATCGTTCCTCTTTCGCCTCGGCCCGGGCGCGGTGTCCGGCGCGGGCAGCCCCCGGCCCGACGCCGCCCCGCGGCCTGGGCGAGCCGCGCGCAGGAGGGCTTTTCCCGGGGTCACTCGGCTTGTCCGGGGCTGCGTTCGGCGCTCAGCGGCTGACCGTTCGGGGTTGCCTGGGTGTAGGGGTCGGCTACGAGCTGATGCGGACGACCGCCGATGCGTATTGCGGATGGAGCGGGCGTCGGCGTGCCGACCTTCGGCGTCGAACAGCTCACACGACGCGCCCCCGCCCTTCACACGGTCGACGAGTACCGAAGACCCCAACCGCGGCTGCCCGGGCCTCCAAAGACGCGGCGCCGCCTGAGCCTCTATCAGGTGGTCCGCGAACTGCAGACCCTCGTCACCCTCTGGACCGGCGCCTGCCCCACCTGCCACCGCCACATACCCACCCCGATACCAACCTGGCCAAGCCCTACTGGCTTCGACTGCGGATCAACGACATCAGCAGCCCGTGGGTTTCGGGGTCGGCGGCGACGACAAGTCCGCGGTCTGACTGCCCGATCGGAGCGCCGTCGATCCCGGTGACCACACAGCCGGCGGCCCGGCACAGAGCGATGCCGGCGGCGAAATGCACACTCCCGGACAGGTCGCCGCCATCGGTGACGTACGCAGCACGCTTGCCTGCGGCGACCCAGGCCAACGCCAGCGTTGTAGACACGACTCGCGGCCGGAACCGTTCAACGAACCCGGGGTGGGCCAGCAGGTCCACGGCCCGGAATCCGGGCGCGCTCGGGAACGGCGGATCCAGGTTGACGTCCACCAGTCGGGTGGCGGACGTGGGTGCCAGCTGCTCATCGGCCCCGTCGTGCTGCACCCAGGCGGTCTCACCATCGGTGAAGAAAACTTCGCCACTGAACGGGTCGGCCACGGCAGCCGCCCCGTCTCGCAGCGCCACATTGACGGCCACCAGCATGTTGCCGACGGCATAGTTCAGCGTGCCGCACAAAGGGTCTACCAACCACTGACGGACGGCCTCGGCGGCACCTTGATGCCCGCCCTCCTCGCCGAGCACGGCATCATCGGGTCGAGCGGCACGAATGACGCCGAGGATCGTCTTCTCGGCCTCGACATCGGCGGCAGTGGCGAAGTCCCCGGCGCCCTTGTCGATGCGGGTGAGCCCCTGACCGTACATGTTGTGCACCACATCCGCGCCGGCACGTGCCGCAGCTATGGCAATGCCGGCATCGTCAAGGCTCGCGTATGAGTTGATCACGTCGTGCAGAATATCGGCGTCGAAGCTCCGTGCCCACCGCACACTGACCGAGGTTCCCCACTCCGTTGCCGAGCGAACGGTTCAGGGCGAAAAGCGCCCCGGCCGTCCCGGGGGGGCTAGCTGTATTGACCCGCAGGTCACGCGCTCTGCCAGCATCCGACACCGGCGAGAACGACGGTCACGGCCGCGGCCGCGGCCCTGACAGCCGCAAGGATGCCGCCCAGCTAGGCGCTCGGGCTACGGTCTTGCATGGGTTCGGCTCCCTTGATCGGAGGGTTCGTCTCAAGGCGCCGACGGTGCTGGAATCACCGGCCGGGGGCGTTTCGTCTCACGCGTGTCTCGCACGCTGTGTGTGAGGCTGTGGTCCAGGAGCCTCTGACCTGGACCTTATGTACTTTGTGGACGCTCACGAACCGCTGAAGACGACAGGTAAACTCTGGACACGTGACTGCTGTGTCTGCGAAGCCTCGCATCCCCAATGTCCTGGCCGGCCGCTACGCCTCCACGGAGCTGGCCGTCCTCTGGTCCCCCGAGCAGAAGGTGAAGCTGGAACGCCGGCTGTGGCTGGCGGTGCTGCGCGCTCAGAAGGACCTCGGGATCGAGGTGCCGGACGCCGCCCTCACCGATTACGAACGTGTCCTCGACCAGGTCGACCTGGCCTCGATCGCCGAGCGCGAAAAGGTCACCCGCCACGACGTCAAGGCGCGGATCGAGGAGTTCAACGCCCTCGCCGGCCACGAGCAGGTCCACAAGGGAATGACCTCCCGGGACCTCACCGAGAACGTCGAACAGCTTCAGATCCGGCTCTCCCTCGAGCTGATGCGCGACCGCACGGTGGCGGTCCTGGCCCGGCTCGGCAAGCTGGCGGGCGAGTACCGCGAGCTGGTCATGGCCGGCCGCTCCCACAACGTCGCCGCCCAGGCGACCACGCTCGGCAAGCGCTTCGCTACCGCGGCGGACGAGCTCCTGGTGGCCTACGGGCGGCTTGAGGACCTGCTGGACCGCTACCCGCTGCGGGGCATCAAGGGGCCCGTGGGCACGGCCCAGGACATGCTCGACCTGCTGGGCGGCGACGCCGGAAAGCTCGCCGACCTCGAGCAGCGCATCGCTGCACACCTCGGATTCGCTCAGGCCTTCACGTCGGTCGGCCAGGTCTACCCCCGCTCACTCGACTACGACGTGGTGACCGCGCTGGTACAGCTGGCCGCGGCACCCTCGTCGGTCGCGAAGACGATCCGCCTGATGGCCGGGCACGAGCTGGTGACCGAGGGCTTCAAGCCCGGCCAGGTCGGCTCGTCCGCGATGCCGCACAAGATGAACACCCGCTCGTGCGAGCGCGTCAACGGCCTGATGGTGATCCTGCGTGGCTACGCGTCGATGACCGGTGAACTGGCGGGCGACCAGTGGAACGAGGGCGATGTGTCCTGCTCCGTGGTCCGCCGCGTGGCGCTCCCCGACGCGTTCTTCGCATTCGATGGTCTGCTGGAGACTTTCTTGACGGTGCTCGACGAGTTCGGAGCGTTCCCGGCCGTTGTCGCCCGTGAACTCGACCGCTACCTGCCGTTCCTCGCCACGACCAAGGTCCTGATGGGTGCGGTGCGCGCCGGTGTCGGCCGTGAGGTCGCTCACGAGGCGATCAAGGAGAACGCGGTTGCCTCGGCCCTGGCCATGCGCGAGCAGGGCGCCGAGCGCAACGAACTGCTCGACAAGCTGGCCGCCGACGATCGCATCCCGCTGGACCGCGCACAGCTGGACGCGCTAATGGCCGACAAGCTCTCCTTCACGGGGGCGGCGGGCGACCAGGTCAGCGCGCTGATCTCGCGCATCGAAGAGATCACCAAGCAGCATCCCGAGGCCGCCGGGTACGCGCCCGGCTCCATCCTCTGACGGCCGCCACCACACCCGGATGACACCCGAAGAGCTCCAGGCCGCCCGCGACCGCACCGTTCCCGATGTGGTCGCGGGCGGTCTGCGTGTTCTGTTCTGCGGGATCAATCCGAGCCTGATGACAGGGGCGACGGGCCACCACTTCGCCCATCCCGGCAACCGGTTCTGGCCGGTACTCCATCGATCGGGCTTCACCCCTCGGCAGCTGAAGCCGGCGGAACAGACCGAGCTGTTGCGTTACGGCCTGGGCATCACCAATGTGGTGGCCCGGGCCACCGCACGGGCGGACGAGCTGTCCACCGAGGAGTTCCGAGAAGGTGGACAGATCCTCGCGGCCAAGGTCGAGCGACTGCGACCGCAGTGGCTGGCCGTCGTGGGGGTCACCGCATACCGCACGGCCTTCGGCAGACGGACCGCCCGGATCGGTCCGCAGGACCACACGATCGGCGGCGCCCGCGTCTGGGCCCTGCCCAATCCCAGTGGTCTGAACGCCCATTGGACCACTCAGACAATGGCGGACGAGTACAGGCGTCTCGGCGCCTTCGTCGAGCACAACACCCTCACCACCGAAGAAGCCTGACAGCCTCGGCAAGTACACAAAGACTCGACACCGATGGCCACATAGCTGTGGCTGCGACAGCGGTCGTGGCTGCGACTGCGACCGCCATCTTGCTGTGGAGGTGTCCGTGCCTGACCACAGCAAAGGAGGCCGGAGGGCTGACCGGCCCCTCCTTCGACCAGCCTGTCCGTAGGCGGTCGAGCCCGCCAACTGGCCGACTCGACTACCGAGGCCCGTCGCTGGGCGAGGCGGGCCGAGGCGGGGCCGTCACTGACAGCGGGTCCCGAGCTTACTCACAGCGCATTCCTGCCGGACCCAACGACGATTGCCGCGTTCCGTCTCAGTGGGCAGTGGCCCGCGCACGTCGCAGCGGATAGATCTCCGTCACCACAACGCTCAGCTCCCACCGATGAGGCAGGGTGAAGTACGAACGCCGACGCGGACATGAACATGGACGCGGGACGCGGGAGCCGATTATGCGTCTCTGCGCCGGATCGCCCACCAGCCCGCCAGCAGTGCGGCCGCTGCCCACGCGGCAGTCACGGCGAGGCCGCTCCAGGGACCGAGACCGTCGGTGGGGTTCTGGTGGAGCACCAACTGCCCTGCCCGGTCGGGCAGATACTGCGCCACTCCACCCGCCACATCTCCGACCACGAAGGAAACGATGAGAATGAACGGGATGAGCAGGCTGAGGACGGCCACAGCGCTGCGCAGCAGCATCGTCACCCCGGCCGCGAACAGAGCCATCAGGGCCAGATATATCCCACCACCGAAGGCTGCCCGCAAGGCACCCGGCTCCCCCAGGCCAATCGCGTACTTGCCCATGAACATCTGTCCCACCAGAAAGGCGCTGAAGCTGGTGACAAGGCCGACGACAAGAGCCGGCACACCGACGAGGGCCATCTTGGCCGCGTAGAAGACGCCGCGGCGCGGCACGGCGGCGAGTGATATCCGCAAGGCACCGTTGACATACTCGGACGAGATCGCCGTCGCCCCGAAACTGATGGCCGCGACCTGGCCGAAGTTCAATGCGTAAAAGGCGCCGAAGAGCAGCTCTGTGTCAGCCCTGTCGGCCTCGGACTGGCCGACGCTGGCACATTTGAGCACGGTGATGGCGAGCGTCACGAGAAGGACCGCTATCAGGGATCCGATGACGGAGCGCACCGATCTGATCTTGATCCACTCAGAGTGCAGCACTGCTGTGGTCGACACGGTCAGCTCTCCTGTCGCTTCGTGGACGAAGTAGCCGCGGCGGAGAAGTCCATCGCGTCAGCGGTGAGGTCGAGGTAGGCCTGTTCCAACGTGGTTTGCTCGTCCATGAGTTCAAGCACGGCAATACCTGCTGCAGCGGCTATCGCACCGATCTCCCCGGCCTTGGCCCCGTCGACGGACCACCGCCCGTCGCCGTCGTGCGCAGGCAAATATCCCTTACGGATCAGGACATCTCGCAGGCGAGTGGGTTCGGTCGTGCGCACTCGTACCCGGGGCCGGCTGCGGGAGTCCAGGAAGTCCTGCATCGGCAGGTCGGCAAGGAGTCGGCCCCGGCCGAGGACCACCAAGTGGTCGGCGAACGAGGATGTCTCGTTCATGAGATGGCTTGAGACCAAAACTGTGCGGCCCTCTCGGGCGAGCCGCTTCATCAGCTCACGGATCCAGATGATGCCTTCCGGATCCAGTCCGTTGGACGGCTCGTCGAGCATCACGACCTCCGGGTCACCGAGCAGCGCGGCCGCTATGCCCAGCCGTTGTCGCATGCCGAGCGAGAATGTCTTGATGCGTCTTCCGCCGACCTGGCCGAGGCCTGCCTCCTCCAGGACTTCGTCCACTCTCCGAGCCCCCATGCCATTGCTGACCGCGAGGGCCAGCAGGTGATTTCGCGCGGTACGCGAAGCGTGGGCGGCCTGCGCGTCGAGCAGGGCGCCCACCTGGCGCAGCGGATCGTCGAGCGTGGCATAGGGCTGCCCGTCGAACGTAGCTGTGCCGCTGGTGGGTCGGTCGAGGCCGAGAACGAGTCGCATGGTGGTTGACTTACCGGCACCGTTGGGGCCGAGAAAGCCGGTGACTCGACCGGGGCGCACGCTGAACGTGAGGCCGTCCACGGCACGGGTCTTGCCGTATTCCTTTGTGAGCTCGTGGACGTCGATGCTGGTCATGTCCTCAGACTCGCGGCCGCGCCGGGTTCCTGGCCTCCCCCGGGGGTGGGGATCATCTCCCTCGCTCGGGGGAGCCGTCGCACCCGTGCGGACTGACACGATGACAGCATGTTCCGTCTTCTCCGCCCGCTGGCCGCCTCTGCCACCTACTCCCGATGGTTGCATCTCCTCATCCCGGGGGCGGCCTGCAGCGTGTGGCTCTTCATCTCCATGGACACGCCGTGGGCGCCCATGGTCTTCGCTGTGCCGGTGGGGTTGTTGCCCGGCATGCGGCTGGCCGAGGGCGTTCAGGCACAGCTCCTGCTCACGCCTGCGGAGCGGGGCAGGCCCGACGCCACGATTTCCGCAACCGCTGCGACCACTTGGTCGGATCGCTGGCGAACCGTGTTGTGGCTGGAGATACGCCTGCTGGTCGCCGTCGTCGTAGGGTTCGCAACGGTGTGGCTGTCGGGGACAGCGGTCGATCTCGTCCTCACCGCCTCGGGCACCGGCCCGAGCGGCCAGTGGCTGGTCCGCGAAGTGGAGCCGCACTGGTGGTACGCCCTGCTCTCGCCCCTGCCCATCCTGGTGCTGCTGGCCGTGGTCGTGGCGAGTGGCGAGCTCGTCACTGCCACCGCACGTCGGCTCCTCGGCCCCTCGCCGGTGCAGCGGCTGACCGCCCTGGAGGAGCGCACCGAGCAGTTGCTGGAGCGCAACCGCATCGCCCGGGAGCTGCACGATTCGATCGGGCACGCGCTGACGGTCGCGGTCGTTCAGGCGGGTGCGGCACGTGCGGCTCGCGACCCGGAGTTCACCGAGCGAGCACTTGTCGCGATCGAGGAGACCGGCCGGGAGGCACTCGACGATCTGGAGCGGGTCCTGCGGGTGCTGCGCGAATCTGGGGCTCCGGTGGGACAGCAGCCGACCCTTGCGGAAGCGGACCGGCTCCTGGACTCCGCTCGTGGTTCGGGGGCGAAGATCGATGCGGATGTATCCGGTCCGCTGGAGCAGGTTCCGGGGGCGGTCTCCCGTGAGGGATACCGCATCCTTCAGGAGTCGCTCACCAATGTGCTGCGTCACTCCGGGACGGTTCCCGTCCGGGTACGGATCAGCGTCACCAACGGCCGGCTGGAGTTGGAGGTGACCAATCCGCTGACCGGGTCGGCTGGTACACCTGGAGGTGGGAGCGGCTTGCGGGGCATCCGTGAGCGGGCCGCCTTGCTGGGCGGAATAGCCAAGACAGGTGCGCACGGCGGCGTTTGGCGGGTGCACGCAAGCCTTCCGTTGAACGGCCTAGGCTGACCTGATGCCGGTTACCGTTCTTCTGGTCGACGACGAACCCCTCGTCCGCGCGGGATTGCGCGCGGTGCTTGAGGCTCAGCCCGATATCGAAGTTGTGGGCGAGGCGGGTGACGGCGCCGCGGTGATCCCGTTGCTGCGTCAGCTACGCCCCGATGTGGTGGCCATGGACGTCAGGATGCCGTTGATGGACGGCATCGAGGCGACCCGGGTGGTGCTGCGCACCGTGCCGGATCCGCCGAAGATCCTGGTGGTCACCACATTCGAGAACGACGAGTACGTGTACGAGGCGCTGCGTGCCGGAGCGGACGGTTTTCTCCTCAAACGCGCCCGGCCCGCAGAGATCGTGCATGCGGTGCGCCTGGTCGCAGAGGGCGAGTCGCTGTTGTTCCCGGCGGCGGTCCGGCAGCTCGCCGCCGAGTACGGCACGAGCAAAGCGCGGGCGGCCATGGACCGGGCTTCACTGACCGAGCGGGAGGCCGCGGTGCTCCGGCTGATGGCCCGTGGTCTGTCGAACGCGGAGATCGCAGCCAAGCTCGTGGTCGGTGTCGAGACGGTGAAGACCCATGTCAGCGCCGTACTGGCCAAGCTGGGTGCGAGGGACCGCACCCAGGCGGTGATCGCTGCTTACGAGTCGGGGTTCGTCGCGCCGAGCTGAGGACCGCCGCCTCGGGATGTCTGTCCCGGCCCACGGTCGCCCTCTACCCGGGCAGCGAGTACGATCCGCCTGACATGCGCACGAGCTGGGAGGACACACCGTGGGCCGGCTGACCGGTGGGGATCCGTCGCTGCTGCGACGTATCAATTCCGCGGTGGTACTGCATGCCCTCCGGGGCGCCGACTCCCCCACCCTCACGGACCTCACCCGGATCACGGGTCTGTCCCGGCCGACGGTCGAGGGCGTCATGGAGGGGCTCTTCGAAGCCGGACTGGTCGTCGAGTCGGTGCCCGACGGCGGCGAGGCCCGGCGGCAGGGGCGGCCGGCCCGCCGGTTCCGGTTTCGCGCCGAGGCGGGGCATCTGCTCGGCATCGAGATCGGCCCACACCGGATCTCCGCTCTGCTGTCGGGGCTCGACGGACGGATCATCGGGGCGGGATCGCGCGAGGTGTCGGAGACGGCCTGCGCCGACGACCGGCTCGAAAAGGTCAGGGCCGTGGTCGCCGATGTTCTCCGGCGGACGGGTGTGGCCCGGAGCAGTCTGCGTGCGGTCGGCATCGGCAGTCCGGGCATTGTGGAGGCCGACGGGACCGTTCGGCTCGGCACCGCACTGCCGGACTGGACGGGTCTGGCGCTGGGCGAGCGGCTGAGGCGCTCCTTCCGCTGTCCCGTCCTCGTGGAGAACGACGCCAATGCGGCGGCGGTCGCGGAGCACTGGAAGGGCGCGGCCACCGAAACGGACGACATCGTGTTCGTCCTTGCCGGGCTGAGCCCGGGCGCCGGTTCGCTGATCGGCGGAAGGCTGCACCGGGGTTTCGGCGGTGCGGCGGGGGAGATCGGCGCGCTGCATCTCCTCGGCCGCGAGGCGACGCCGGAGAGGCTTCTGTCGACGACGGACACGCCATTGGACCCGTTGGACGAGCCTGCGGTCGCCGCTGTGTTCGCGGAGGCACGCCATGGCGATGCCCGGGCGCAGGCGGCGGTGGAGCGGTTCATTCAGCGTCTGGTGCACGATGTCGCGGCGCTGGTGCTGGCGCTGGACCCCGAGCTGGTGGTGATCGGCGGTTGGGCCGCGGGGCTGGACGGTGTGCTGGACCCGCTCCGCCGTGAGCTGGCCCGCTACTGCCTCAGGCCACCGCGGGTCACGCTGTCGCTGCTCGGCGAGGCGGCGGTGGCCACGGGCGCCCTGCGGCTCGCTCTCGACCATGTCGAGGAGCAGCTTTTCGCGGTGGAGGGA